>JBBANV010000046.1:0-6568 GCA_040401775.1 Ilumatobacteraceae bacterium | reverse complement strand
GCGACCTGCTGCAGCACCTGCACCACGCACTTCTGGCGCATCGGTGCGCCCGACGTCGTCGAGCAAGGCGTCACCCGTTTCGACGAGCAAGGCTTCGGCGCAGTCGGCAGTGAACTCCGTGGAACAGTTCGAAGCATTCGCCGCAAAGCATGCGGTAGGTGCGCGCGTGAAGGGTGTGGTCGAGTCGTTCGCGTCACACGGCGCATACGTTCGAATCGGTGACGTTGCCGGATATCTTCCCGTGCGACTCATGAAGTCGCCTGCGCCGAGGACTCCGCGCGAACAGGTGAAGATCGGTGATGCGCTCACCTTGTCGGTGAGTGACTTCAATCAATCGCGACGCAGCATCGAAGTAAGCCTGATGCCGGTCGAAAAACAGTCGGCGTCGAAGGCCACCAAACCCGCCAAGCGATTGCCTGTGGCGCGAGTACTCAAGCGACGACGACGTCGCGAGTAACGATTCACACCGCAGAGGCGTCGCGAGTAACGCTTTACGCCCCAGCGGCGTCGGGACTGATCTCTTCGAGTTCGCGGTGAGCGGTCTCGGGAAACGCCGTGAGGACGATGACACCCACCGCCAACGGCGCCAACGCCAGTAGCGCCATCACGCGCGAGTAGCTCCAGCCAGCGTCCAACAACTGACCGGCGATGATCAGTCCGACACTGCCGCCGATGAGACCGCTGGCAGTTACCAGTGCGGCCCCGGAGCCACGACGTGCGGTGGGGAACATCTCGCCGCGGTACACGCTGAGTGCGGGATAGGAGATTCCAAGGAGGATGCCCCCGCAGATCTCCGACACCCACATCACGGCACCACTCGTGGAGAACGCCACGACCACCAGCGCCGTCCCCACCACCAGCGACACGGCGCCAGCCACACGCCGCCCACGCTCATCGGCGATTCGACCACCGATGATGATGCCGACTCCGGCGGGTACCGCGGTCACGATGGTGAAGGCAGTCACCATGACGGCGTCGTAGTCGCGAACGTCGCGAAGATAATTGACGAGGTACACGCTTGCTGCTGCCACGAACACGCCGGTAAGGGATGCCGCTGAAATTTGTGCGAGTAGTCGCGAACGTAAAACGCGGGCGGTGGGCGGGGTGTTCGTGGTCATCCGTACGTGCGTGAAACGTGTCGTTTCGTGCAACGCGCGCTGCAACACGAGAGCCACGGGGAGAAAGGCCAGGGAAATTAGGTACAGCCATCGCCATCCAGAGAGAGCAAGGTCCGCAAGTGGCAGGGCCGCCACCGCAGTACCGGAACCGATGCTGCTCGCGATTGCGACGAGCCCAACGGATCGTGCACGTGTTTCGCTCGACATTTCCTCGGTGAGCATGACGAGAATCATCACGTTCATCACCAACGCCAGTGGGCGAGCGACGGTTTGTGACGCCACCAGCCACTCGTACGAAGGCGCGATTGCACCGAGCGAAGCCAGCACCGGAGCACCCCATGCGGCGGCAACGAGAACTCGCCGTCGCCCGACGCGGTCGGCGAGTACCGCGATGGGTGGTACGAGCACCACACCCCATCGCACGATTGCAGCCCCGAAACCGATGTCGGTGTCGGCTCGGTTGAATTCGTCGGCGGCAAACGACACGGTTTGGGTGAACAGCGTGTTCACGAATGCAAACGGGACGGAAGCCAGTGCCAGCAGGGTGAGAACACGACGTTCACCAGTTGACGGCATTGCGCGAGCATACTGAGAGAGGTGAAAGTTCAGTCTCCACGCATCGTGGTGCGCCGAAGCGGTCCGTTGTCGGGCTCCGTGCAGGTGCCCGGCGCCAAGAACTCGGTGCTCAAGTTGATGGCGGCAACGTTGCTTGCCGAAGGCGACTACGTACTCACGAACGTGCCAGCCATTACCGACGTCCACACGATGTCCGACACCCTCGGGGCCCTCGGGGTGTCCTCGAAGTGGTTGGGACCCCACGAACTGCAGCTCACGAACTCCGGCAACATCACCCCCGAAGTTCCGTTCGAAAAATTCGACAAGATGCGCGCAAGCCTCAACGTGCTCGGTCCGCTGCTGACGCATTATGGTTCGGCTCGTATCAACTGGCCGGGCGGCGACGACTTCGGCGGACGCCCCATCAACCTCCACGTATCCGGACTTCAGAAGATGGGAGCCACGGTCGAGGAGGGTTTGTACGACATCTTCGCTTTCGCCGATCGGCTCAAGGGAACCACCATCGAGTTGGATATCCCGAGCGTGGGGGCGACGGAGAATCTGCTGACTGCCGCCATCTACGCCACCGGTGTCACGGTCATCGACAACGCCGCCCGTGAGCCCGAAGTGCAGGATCTCTGCAACATGTTGATTTCGATGGGGGCCGACATCGAAGGCATCGGCACTTCACGTTTGATCATCCATGGCTGTGAACGCGGATCGTTGAGGAGTGCTCGCCACACGGTGGTGCCGGATCGGGTGCAGGCAGCCACCTACATGGCTGCGGTGGCAGTTGCAGGAGGCGACATCGTGGTGCGCTCTGCGCGCACCGAGCACATGGAAGAGCTGCTCAACTGTTACGCCCGAATGGGTGTGGCAGTCACACCTCAACGCGATGGTATTCGCGTGACTTCACACGAACGACTCCGCGCGATCGACTTCGTCACGGAACCGTATCCGGGTATTGCCACCGACTACAAGCCACTGCTCGTGGGGATGCTGTGTGTGAGTCGCGGCGAAGGATCGGTCACAGAGACGCTCTTCCCGGGACGTTTTCGATACATCGAGGAATTCCGCAAGCTCGGGGCATCGATCGCGATTTACGGCAACAAGGCGACGGTGCGAGGCGTCTACGAACTCATCGGTGGTGAGGTGCGCGTGCCCGACATTCGTGCTGGCGCAGCGTTGGTGGTCGCAGGACTGGTGGCAAGTGGCGAAACCGTCGTGCATGACATCCACCACATCGACCGCGGGTACGACGACCTCGTCGGAAAACTCAGCGGTCTTGGTGCTGACGTGACTCGCGTTTGACGCGCTTCGTAGCCCGCCACAGCGCAAAGACGATTACCGCGATGGGTCCGGCAACGAGCAGGATCTCGTCCCAACCACCTTGGTGTGCAAGCACGCTCCTATCGTAGAAGGGGTTCGGCCTCATCATCGCGCCGAACTTCAAGAGGTGAACAGTGTCAATTCGCAGTCAAGTTGAAGAGACGATCGAGGTCATTCGTCCGGCGTTGCAGGCCGACGGTGGTGACATCGTGCTTCGCGATGTCGACGAAGTCACGGGAGTGGTTTCGGTAACCCTCGTTGGTGCCTGCGGTACGTGTCCGGCAAGCGACCAAACCTTGAAAGCCGGGATCGAACGCATCATGCGCGATCGTGTCGACGGTGTGACTGAAGTCGTCGCGGTGTAGCGCCGATGGCGACTCGCTCCCACGATCCGTCGCAACTGTTCGGCGCTGCCGCATCCGGCGATCGCGGCGCCTTGGCTCGGCTGCTCTCGTTGGTTGAGCGTGGTGGTGACGATGCGCGGACGGTAGCTCGACTCGCAAGTCCGCACGTAGGTAAGGCCTATGTGGTGGGAATCACCGGTGCACCTGGTGCCGGGAAGAGCACCCTCACGTCGGCGTTGATCGGGGAGTTGCGCAAACGTGGCGCACGGGTCGGCGTGTTGGCCATCGATCCGTCGTCGCCGTACACGGGTGGCGCCATTCTTGGCGATCGAGTGCGAATGCAGGATCACACGCACGACGACAAGGTGTACATCCGCTCGATGGCTACGCGTGGACACCTCGGTGGCTTGTCGCTGGCGACGAGCGAAGCCGTTCGTTTGCTGGATGCAACGGGTCACGACTGGGTGATCGTGGAGACCGTTGGCGTCGGACAAGTCGAAGTGGAGATCGCCGGGAAGGCGGATACCACCGTGGTGGTGGTAAACCCCGGTTGGGGTGATGCGGTACAGGCGAACAAGGCCGGACTTCTGGAAATCGCCGACGTGTTCGCGATTAACAAGGCCGATCGAGATGGGGTCGAGTCCACGCGACGCGACCTGCACGCGATGATCGAACTCACGGAGTTCGACGAATCGGAATGGAAGCCCAGTATTTCGGCAACGGTGGCGACAACCGGCGAAGGTGTGGCCGAACTACTCGATGCGGTACTGGCGCACCGCGCACACGCTGAATCCTCGGGAGACCTGTCGTATCGGCGAGAGGTGCGGCGACGCGAGGAGCTGCGCGAGATCGTGGAGCGTCGATTGGAGTTGCGTGCACGCGAAGTGTGCAGTGGGGCAGTGTGGGACGACCTCGAGTCCCGTGTGGTGTCCGGTGCGCTCGATCCGTGGTCGGCTGCCGATGAGATGTTGCGCGGGGTATCGGCATGAACGTGGTTCGATCCCGGGTAAGTCGCGCATGAGTTCGGCGCACGTACGCGCCGATGACGGTGAACGCAGACGTGTGGTGAATGCGAGTCTCACCCTCGGTGCAGCCGTTGGTGTCACTGCGTTGTCGTTCGGCATGGCCGCGGTGTCGTCGGGTGCGACGGTGTTGCAGGCATGCGCGTTGTCGTTCTTTACGTTCACGGGTGCCTCACAGTTCTCGGCGATGAGCGTGGTCGGAGCCGGTGGTTCACTGGGTGCGGCGTTTGGCGGAGCGGCGTTGCTGTCGATTCGCAACTTCGTCTATGGTGTGGCGCTCGCCGGCAGGGTTTCCAATGACACGAGTGGAAAGCGTTTGCCGTTGTTCAAGCGACTCCTTGCGGCACAGATGGTGATCGATGAAACCACGGCGATGACCACCGCGGAGTCCGATCCACACTTGGCACGAACTGCATTCTGGGTGACGGCGCTCTCGCTGTTCGTTACGTGGAACCTCGGCACGCTGATTGGTGCACTTGCCGGCTCGGTGCTCGACACGCACGCGCTGGGCTTTGATGCTGCGTTTCCTGCTGCGTTTGCGGCGATGCTGCCCGCTCATCTTCGTACGCGACGCGGTCGGATGGCTGCATTGACCGGCGCAGTGGTGTGCGTGGCCTTGACGCCGTTCGTCCCCGTAGGTATGGCGATTTTGGTGGCGGTCGTTGGAGTGCTGTTCGGGGCTCGGCCGTGAGCGATATCGCACTTTCTTCGGGTCAGTTGTGGGCACTCATCATCGTGTTGTCGAGCGTTGCCTACGCCTTGAAGGTGCTCGGATTCGTGGTGGTGGGAAATCGCACCATGCCCCCTGTTTTGGAGCGCTGTTTGGCGCTCATTCCGGCGAGCTTGCTTGCGGCACTGGTTGCCAAGGACACGTTCACCTCGGCCCAAGATTTGGTTATTGATGCCCGCGCCGTGGGGCTGGCCGTGGCGATCGTTGCGGTGTGGCGCAAGGCGCCATTCATCGTGGTGGTGGTTGCAGCTATGGCGGCAACCGCGCTAGTTCGCGCCCTCGCATAGCGCCGCAAGCCGCTTCAGATTGCCTCGCCAAATGGCGCGCAGCACCAACTTTCCACCGACGAAAGCGCCAAGTGGCCCGCCAAGCCACCAGGGGAACTTCAACGTCTCGGTCCATTCGAATCGTGTGACGTTCTCGTTGAGTGCAGTGAGGGTGAACACTCCGCTACCCGTGACCAATCCGATGTGCTCGACGCCCATCGCGCGGCTCGGCTCCCATTGGGTGATGCGCATGGTGTCGGTGAGCCGAATCGGGCCGACCTTGGTCTTGCAGAGAAACTGAGTGCCCACACCGCGACGTTGCTCGGTGGTGAATTCGATCGATTCGGCATCCGCCATCCAATCGACGTGATTCTCGACTGGCTCCACCACTCGCCACACGTGTTCGATGTTGGCATTGATGTCGCGCGAAACGGTGATGTTGCTCATCGGGGTTCAGCGTACGTTGCCGTACACGCTCACGTGTCGCGAAGAGGAATCGTCGAACGGTGCCTTTTGCCACGAGGAGTGACGTGCGAACAATCGCAGCCCGGCACGCTTGCACGCCGCATCGATGGCTTCGGGTGATTGATACGTGATATGGAACGGTCGGTGCACGATGCGCCCATCGTCATGGGTGCTGACGGTGTCACCGCTGACGTCGCCCGAGGTGGGATCGAAGGTGCTGGTCGTCTGCAAGATCCATGGTCCACGACGATCGACCGTGGTTCCCGCGCTCGGTGCCAGTGGGTCGATGATGCACGCATCGATGACCAAACGACCTGGCGTGGCAAGTCGCATGGCAGCGTTAGCGATGCACTCGGCCTGGAGCGCCGGGCTGGCGAGATTGAACAGCGTGTTGTACGACAAGAAGACGAGATCGAAGGGGCCCGGTGGTTGATTGCGCGCCATGTCGCCGAGGTGACACGCGATTCGTTGTTGTACGTCCTTGGTTCGGAGGAGAGCGAGCATCTCGGGCGACTCGTCGATGCCGTGTATGCGCACGACGTTGGCGTTGAGCGGCTCCGTCGCCGAAAGTTGCTCGGCCAGGGCCAATGCGATGCGGCCGGTTCCCACCCCCAATTCGAGGACACGTTGCGGACGCGATTCGCAGAGCAAGTTCACGACGGAGTCGAGATCGTCGCTGTCGCCGTACCAAGCGTCGTAGACGTCGGCGAATGCCGCACCATAGGTGACCGAGTTGCTC
>JBBANV010000045.1:0-9396 GCA_040401775.1 Ilumatobacteraceae bacterium | reverse complement strand
GGGCGGTTAGCGTTCAACGCGTGTTCACGGGCATCGTCGAAGAGCTCGGCGCCGTCGCATCACGCAACGGATCACGTCTGCGAATCGCCGCAAAACACGTTTTGACCGACAGCGCGATCGGCGCTTCCATCGCAGTGAACGGTTGCTGCCTCACCGTCGTGCAGGCCGGCGACGGCTGGTGGGAAGCCGATGTGAGCGACGAAACGTTTCAGCGAACGAACCTTGGCGCGTTGCAGACAGGTGATCCAGTGAACCTCGAGCGCCCGATGTCGTCCGACGGACGATTCGGTGGACACGTAGTGCTCGGACACGTGGATTTGGTTGGCGAAGTGGTGTCACCAGCGCCCGACCTTCGCGTACGCATCGCCCGCAATCAGATGCATCTCCTGGTGGAAAAGGGATCCATCACCGTCGACGGTGTGAGCTTGACGGCATTCGGACTCGATGACGACTCGTTCCACGTTGCCGTCATCCCACACACCGCCGCGGTGACCACGCTCGGAGCTCGTCGACCAGGCGACAAAGTGAACATCGAGATGGATGTGCTTGCAAAACACGTCGAACGCCTGATGGCTGCGCGCGGTACCGGCGCCGTTCGCGTTGGAAGTGGCTGGCTTGGTCGACTATTCGGCGGACGGCGACGATGAGCAACCTCAACGACCTGCGCAAACAGATCGACGACATCGATGCTGCAATCATCGAACTACTCGCCCAACGAATGGAAGTGTGTCGCGAGGTGGCCACGCTCAAGTCGCAGAGCAACACGGCGATCATTCAGCCTCAGCGAGTGCGCGAAGTACTCACCACCCGGCGCCAGTGGGCCATCAACAACGACGTCGATCCCGACTTTGCCGAACAACTCTTTCGTATCCTTCTCTCCGAAACGCATCGCATCGAAGTTGCACACGAAAAGGCCTTCGAGAAGCCAACGAAGGTGGCCGATGTTCTCGCCTCGGCACTCGATGCCGTCGCGTGCCGCATCGACCACGTCGTAGTGGCCGTTGCCAATCTGGCGGCGGCGTCGAAGTTCCTCGCTTCGATCGGATTCTCCACGCAATCCACCGACGACGACGGCATCGTGGTGGCCGAAGGTGGCGGTGTCACCGTGGTGCTGGTCGGACCAGGCGACAAAGCCGTCGATGCACATCTGAAGGAACACGGCTCGGGCGTGCAGCACATCGCCATCGAAGTGCTCAATGCCGGTTACGTCCAGGAACTTCTGAAAGCCGCAAACGTGCCGCTCCTCACCGACGTGGTGGTGGACGAACACGGCCATGAGCAGGTGTTCACCGTGCTCGACCCCTCCACGGGAGTGCAGCTGGGATTCATCTCCCGCACCGGCAATCGCGTGCCGATGAACGGTGCCAACGTGCGGGCCTTGTTCCGCGCGCTCGGCAACGCTTAGCTGGTGCCGCCGACCCGACGGGGCCTTGCTATGGTGAAGTCGCTCGATGAATACGAGCGGGTCGCTCCTCTAACACTTGCGACTTGCCCGATCGGGTGCTGACAGTTTTATCCAATGCATTGCTCGACCGGCGACGATGTCGCAGGTTGCGTGGTGCACGCGTGTCCGAATGAAAGGCATCGTGGAATCTCAGCACCGAACAGGCATGACTTCAGCCCACATGTCGTTGATTGATGCACCGTTGAGTGAACTTCTGCGCGATGCGCGCAAGGTTCGCGACCTGCAATACGGCGCACGAATCACCTATTCGCCCAAGGTGTTCATTCCACTCACCATGTTGTGTCGCGATAAGTGCGGCTACTGCACCTTCGCCCAACCACCAGCACGGCTCGACAGCCCGTACCTCACCCCGGAACAGGTGCTCGCAATCGCCAAGCGTGGTGCGGCACAAGGTTGCCACGAGGCACTGTTTACCCTTGGCGAGCGCCCGGAGTTGCGCTACGACGTTGCCGCGGACTGGCTTCGCACCAACGGATACGACTCCACCGTTCACTATCTGCACGACATGGCCCAGCTGGTGCTGAACGAAACAGGTTTGCTCCCACATGCAAATGCCGGCGCGTTGTACAAGGACGAACTTGCGATGCTCCGCCGCGTGTCGCCCTCGCAAGGAATGATGATCGAAACCTTGCGTGACGATCTCGAGTGTCACCGTGGCGCACCCGACAAAGTGCCCCAACGACGTCTCGACACGCTGGAGTTCGCCGGCGAATTGCAGATTCCATTCACCACCGGCATCTTGGTGGGAATCGGCGAAACTCGCGCCGATCGCATCGCCGCGCTGGAAGCGATCGCGGAATCGCACGCGCGGCACGGACATGTTCAAGAAGTCATCGTGCAGAACTTCCTCCCCAAGCCACGCACCGGCATGCAGCACGACGCCGCATGCGATACCGACGAATACCTGTGGTCGATTGCCGCAGCGCGGCTCATCTTGCCACCAGAGATTCACTTGCAAGCACCACCGAACCTGAGCGACGACTTCGGCACACTGCTGACCGCAGGCATCGACGACTGGGGTGGCGTCTCACCCGTCACCGCCGACCATGTCAACCCCGAACGTCCGTGGCCAGAGCTGGATCGCCTGCGCGACGTCACCGAATCCGCCGGGCGTGCGCTTGCCCCGCGCCTCACCGTGTATCCAGAATTCATCGCCGATATCGGATTGTCTGCATCACCCAAGTGGATCGACGCATCCTTGCGCTTCCGGGTGCTCGACCGCAGCGATGCGGAAGGGTTCGGACGCGACGACCCAGGTGCCATTTGGCCGGAGAAGGTCACCGCGGCCGACGTCGTGCACGATGGAGCAGAAGTAGTGCTGGTGGGGCATCGATCCACGCAGTGGTACTCGGGCGCGAACAATCTCCCGCCCCAGCTCGTTGGCGTTGCATCCACGTCACGCTCACAGTCTTTGGTCGAACGTTCACGCAAGCTGCACGGACCCGTGGGCGAAGTGCTGCGCGGAGTCGAGCTCGGTCAACAACTCGGCGAACACGAAATCGTGTCGCTCTTCCGCGCACGCGGCCCCGAGGTGCGGGCGGTTGCCGATGCCGCGGACGACCTTCGTCGTGCCACCGTGGGTGACGACATCACGTGGGTTCACAACCGCAACATCAACTACACCAACGTGTGCACCTTCAAGTGCAAGTTCTGCGGGTTCTCCAAGGGTCCACTCAGTCTCAACTTGCGCGGTACGCCCTACCTGCTCACGCTCGACGACATCGCGGCACGCGTGCGTGAAGCATGGGAACTTGGCGCCACGGAGGTAACGCTCCAGGGCGGCATCCATCCCGATTTCGATGGCGACTACTACATCGACGTCACGCGTGCAGTGAAGCAGGCCGCCCCGGACATCCACGTGCACGGGTTCACTGCACTTGAAGTCACCGAGGGTGCCTCGCGATTGGGAGAATCCCTCTCCTCGTACCTCACCCGTTTGAAGGAAGCGGGCTTGTCATCGCTGCCGGGTACGGCTGCAGAAATCTTGGATGACGATGTTCGTGCCGTGTTGTGCAGCGACAAAGTGAATACCGAGGAATGGTTGAACGCCCATCGCACGGCGCACTCCGTTGGCTTGCGCTCCAACGTCACCATGATGTTCGGTTCCATCGAATCACCACACGCATGGGCACGCCACCTCGTACGAACTCGGGCCCTGCAATACGAAACCGGTGGATTCACCGAGTTCGTCGGACTCCCCTTCGTGCACATGGCGTCGCCGATCTACTTGCAGCACAAATCGCGCCGTGGCCCAACCTTCCGTGAAACGTTGCTGGTGCATGCAGTGGCCCGCCTCGCCTACCGCGGCGCAATTGACAACATCCAAGCATCGTGGGTGAAGATTGGCGTCGCCGGAACTCGTCAGTTGCTCCAGGCCGGTTGCAACGACATCGGCGGCACGCTCATGAACGAAAACATCTCGCGTGCGGCAGGTGCCAGCCACGGCCAAGGCATGACTCCCGACGACTTCATCTCGTTGGTGGAGCCGCTCGCCCGTCCGCTGCGCCAACGCACCACGTTGTACGCACAGCGCTAATTGGAGTCGCGGCCGGGCCCGCGCAGCAACGTCGCGGTAACGCGGCTAGGCCAACGCAGCTCGGGTGTGGGCGATATCCACCTGCAATTGCGCTTTCAATTCATCGATGCCGGCAAACTTGCGTTCACCACGCAGGAACGAATGGAACGCCACTCGAACCTGCTTGCCATACAAATCTCCGGCGAAATCCAGCAGATGCGCCTCGAGGAGCGAATGATCGGCGTGTTCGTGAAACGTTGGACGACGTCCAAGGTTCACCGCAGCCGAGTGTGATGACACCACCGCTCCACTCTCATCGGCAATAGCGACACGTGCTGCGTACACCCCGTCGGCCGGCAGACACAGCGTCGAGTCCACCATCACATTGGCGGTGGGGAAACCGATCGTGCGACCTCGCTGGTCGCCGTGACCCACTACCCCACGAACTTCGTGTGCGCGACCAAGCATGTCGGCAGCTCGTCGCACGTCGCCACCGGCAAGAGCTCGACGAATCGCGGTGCTGCTCACCGGCTCGTCCACGCCATCACCGCGAGCGATGAGTGACATCGGAATCACCGCAAAATCGTGTTGTGCGGACATCTCACGCAGCATCGCAACGTTGCCACCACGCTTGTGACCGAAGTGAAAGTCTTCACCCACGATCACGCCGCGAACATGCAGAGCATCCACCAACACACGGCGCACGAAGTCGGCCGGCGGCTCGGTGGATTGCCGTGCATCGAACGACACCACCAACGTTGCATCCACTCCCGTGGAAGCCAGTAACTCCATCTTTTGTCCTGCATCGGTGAGCAGTTTCGGCGCCGATTCGGGTCGCACCACGGATGCCGGATGACGATCGAACGTCACCACCACGCTGCGCGCGTCGTGAGCACGTGCGTTCTCGCACACCTGACCAATGACTGCTCGATGCCCAAGATGCACGCCGTCGTACGCACCAATGGTGACCACAGTTCGAACGTCGCCGAGTGCTGCAACCACCGCTTCACGAGTGGCGGTGTTGACGACTTTCACGCAGATTTACGCTAGGGGCTCGGGCATCACCACTTCAGCGCGCCACGCATCACTTGCGCGGGCGTACACCGCAATCAGCTCGTTGCGATCGTTCAACACGATCCGCTTCTCGCCCTCTCGCCCGTCGAGTTGCCCCAGGTTGTCGAATGCTCGACCGTTTCTTACCTTGACGGCTGCTTCGGCGTCGACCGACACCATGGCCACGTTCACTCCGTCCAAGTGCGCCATCACCGCTACTGCAGACTGCAGTGGCGCCGTATCGATCGACGTGGCGTCGTGCTCAGCACCAAGAACGAAATCTCCGATTGCACGACGACGCAGGTTGCGAAGATGCGCCACGCCACCGAGGGCCTCACCCAGGTCTGCAGCAAGAGTGCGAATGTAGGTGCCAGACGAGCACGTGACCTCGATGTTCACCACGGGATTCTCGTCGACGCGATCCACGATGTCACCAACGACGTACCGATGAATCGTTACGTGTCGCGGCGCACGCTCCACCTCGCCGCCTTCGCGGGCGATTTCGTGCAACCGACGACCGCCCACTTTGATCGCCGACACCATCGGCGGAATCTGCTCGATGTCGCCAACGAATGCCTTTGAAGCTTCACGTACTCGTTCAATGGTGAGCATCGACATGTCGCGCGAAGCCGTTACCTCTCCCGACGCATCCAATGTGCTGGTGGAGGTTCCGAACACCACCTCGCCCGTGTAGGTCTTCGGCAAGTCGCCGAGAAACTGCAACAAGCGGGTTGCGTTACCGAGCGCAACGATCAACACGCCCGTTGCATCGGGGTCGAGCGTGCCCGAGTGACCCACGCGACGCTCCGAGAACCTTCGTCGTAAACGAGCCACCACGTCGTGACTGGTGATGCCAACCGGTTTGTCCACCACGACGAAACCGTGCACGGTGGCGGGTTTGCGCGGCATGTGCTGGAGGCTTACTCAGCCGACGCGCCAGCGGAGCCCGAGCTTGGGGCATCACTGCTGGAGCCACCCTGAGCCGCACGACGTGCCGCGTCTTCACGGAGCACCGCGTCGATGCGTGCTGCAGCTCGCATCGTTTCGTCGGGCTTGAACTGCAACACCGGCGTGCGACGAGACTTCACCTGCAAAGCGATTTCGTGCTGTAGTCGCTTGCGGTACTCACCGAGTGCATCGATGATCTTCTCATCGCCCTCCACCCCTTGCAGCGAGTCGAAGTACACGATGCCGCGATTCATCTCCGAATCAACGTCGACGGCCGTGATCGTCACCATCGTGAGACGGTCGTCGTCCAGCTTGGCGAGCTCATCGGCGATTACCTCGCGCAACGTTTCGCTCAAACGTGCGGTGCGTTCGTGACGACGACGATCCTGGGAGTCGGTGGTGCGGCGACGGTTGCGAGCCATACAACTACGCTAAGTGAAGATGTCTGCAAGTGATTCCACGCCAAAAGAGCGTTACAACGCCCGTTTGGCTGCCCAAATCGAGGCCAAGTGGCAGGACCGCTGGGAGCTGCAACGAACCTTTGAAGCCCCGAACCCTGCCGGCCCGCTCGCCGAACCGGCCAAGATTGCCGGGCGACAGAAACTCTTCATCTTGGACATGTTCCCCTACCCGTCGGGAGCCGGATTGCACGTCGGACACCCGCTCGGGTACATCGGCACCGATGTGTTCGGTCGCTTCAAACGCATGAATGGCTTCAACGTGCTGCACGCGTTGGGATACGACTCATTCGGACTACCCGCGGAGCAGCACGCCATCACCACCGGGGTGCACCCGCGAGAGAACACCGAGTCGAACATCGCCAACATGCGGCGTCAGTTGCGTCGACTCGGATTGGCACACGACGCCCGCCGAAGCGTGAGCACCACCGACGAAGGTTTTTATCGCTGGACGCAATGGATCTTCCTGCAGGTGTTCAATTCGTGGTTCGATGACGAGCGTGGCGCGGCGCGACCCATTGCAGAACTCATCGCCGAGTTTTCGTCGGGCAAACGACCAACGGGCGGGAAGCCGTGGGCGGAGATGTCATCGCGCGAACAAAAGCAGCTGGTGAACGACCACCGGCTGGCGTACCTCGCTGACGCACCGGTGAACTGGTGCCCGGGTCTCGGCACGATATTGGCGAATGAGGAAGTCACCGCAGAAGGTCGAAGCGACATCGGCAACTATCCGGTGTTCAAACGCAACATGCGCCAGTGGACGATGCGCATCACCGCGTACGCCGACCGACTGCTGAACGATCTCGATCGACTGGACTGGCCGGAGTCCATCAAACTCATGCAGCGCAACTGGATCGGTCGAAGCGAAGGCGCGCGTGTGAGATTCGCGTCGAGCGCCGGCGATATCGAGGTGTTCACCACCCGACCCGACACGTTGTTTGGCGCAACATTCATGGTGCTCTCCCCCGAACATCCATTGGTTGACACACTCACCACGCAGGCACAACGCTCGGCAGTTTCCGCCTACCGAACGAACGCCGCAAGCGCCTCCGACACCGACCGCCAAAGCGACACACGCGAGAAAACCGGCGTTTTCACCGGTTCGTACGCAATCAACCCGGTGACGGGCAAAGAGATCCCCATCTGGATTGCCGATTACGTCCTCATGGGTTACGGCACCGGTGCCATCATGGCGGTGCCGTCGGGCGACGAACGCGACTTTGCCTTCGCACGAAAGTACGACTTACCAATCATCGCCACGCAGATGCCACCCGACTCGTGGTTCGTTGGACATGGCATCGCGGTATCGGCCGACTGCACCACCTGGCCTGATGCCTTCGTCGGCGAGGGCACGTACATCAACTCGCGGAACGACTCGCTCATGCTCGACGGCATCACCGAAATGGCCGTCGCGAAACGACGCACCAACGAATGGCTCGAAGCCCACGGTGTCGGAAATGCCGCCATCACCTACAAGTTGCGTGACTGGCTGTTTTCGCGACAGCGCTATTGGGGCGAGCCGTTCCCGATCGTGTACGACGAGGACGAGATGCCCGTTGCAGTGCCGGATGCGCTGCTCCCGGTCACACTGCCCGAGTTGAGCGACTTCAAACCGCAAGCACTCGACCCCAACGATGAAGTCACCGATCCGATTCCGCCACTTGCTCGTCGCGCCGATTGGGTTCACACCGAGATGGAAATCGTCGATCCGATCACCGGTGCGAAGCGACCAGTTGCGAAGGTCCGTCGCGAAATCAACGTGATGCCACAGTGGGCGGGTTCGTGCTGGTACGAGTTGCGCTATCTCGACCCCACGAACGCGTCCGCCTTCATCGACCCCGAGGTGGAGAAGTACTGGATGGGTCCGCAACACGATGGGCACACCGGCGGAGTGGATTTGTACGTCGGCGGTGTCGAACATGCGGTGTTGCACTTGCTGTATTCCCGCTTCTGGCACAAGGTGCTGTGCGACCTCGGACACGTGTCGAGCGAGGAACCGTTCCACCGCCTCTACAACCAGGGCTACATCCAGGCGTATGCATACCGCGATGAACGCGGACAAACGGTGCCGGCTACCGAGGTGCAGGAGCGCGATGGAAAGTACTTCTTCGACGGCCAACAGGTGTCGCGCGAGTACGGGAAGATGGGCAAGAGCCTGAAAAACATCGTGACGCCCGACGAAATGTACGACGAGTTCGGCGCAGACACCTTCCGCCTCTACGAGATGTCGATGGGGCCACTCGACCAGAGCCGCCCATGGAACACGCGAGACGTGGTGGGCATGCAGCGTTTCTTGCAACGTGTGTGGCGCAACCTGGTGGATGAAGACACCGGTCGACTCACGGTGTCCGACACCGATTGTCCGGAAGACCTCCTGCGTGCACTTCACATCGCCATCGATGGCGTGCAACGCGATATGGACGGCATGCGCTTCAATACCGCGATTGCAAAACTCATCGAGTTGAACAATGCGCTCACCAAACACGTGGAGGCCAACGGCAGCACACCTCGCGTGGTGGCAGAGGCGCTCACCCAAATGCTCAGTCCGCTGTGCCCACACGTTGCAAGCGAACTCTGGGAACGACTCGGACGTACCGACGAAATCACCTACGCGCGATTCCCGATCGCCGACCCCAAGTTGTTGGTGAGCGACACGGTGGAAATCCCCGTACAAATCAACGGCAAGGTTCGCTCACGCCTCGTTGCGCCGACGGGCTCGAGCGATGATCAGTTGAAGGTACTCGCCTTGGCCGACGACAAGGTTCGTGCCGCATTGGCCGGAGCCGAGCCACGCAAGGTCATCGTGGTGTCGGGGCGTCTCGTCAACATCGTCGCCTGACGACGCCCGCCTCCAGAGCCGCGTCTACGAACGGCGCAGCAACGAGCCGGCCCGCTCAATTGCCGCAAGATCCACACCGCGGAACATCAGCAGAATCACGCGATTGACACCCCAGCCC
>JBBANV010000044.1:7829-9658 GCA_040401775.1 Ilumatobacteraceae bacterium | reverse complement strand
CGTACCACGAGTGCGCGAGCTCCACAATTTGGGGCTCAGTGAGCGCTGGAATGTTGGCGTTGATGGTGCCGATGACACGTTTGGCAATGTCGTGGTGCTTGTGGCGTGCGTGCTCCAAGAAGGCGTCTGCCATGTTGGAGCGTCCTTGCCCGTGGCCCACCAACAAGATGCGATCGGCGTCGCAGATCGCATCCGCGACATCGTCGAAGTACTTGGGGTTGTCGGGGTCGGGGTGATGCATGTGGTGCGCCTGACCGGTTCGCACGTGGTGATGCGACCGGTGCGGGTCTGGTGCGGACACATGCTGGGGTTGCATCTCTGGCGCTTGATGCAGCTCGGTTCCGCCAATGCCATGCGACTCGGGTCCTGCAGCGTGAAATGGGCTGTCGTTGGGTAAGCCGTGCCAGATTCTGGCGCCCTCTTGGGTGAGCACCACCACATCGAGTGCGTGTTGAAGGGATGGCGGTGTCTTATGCATGGAGTTTCTCCCGTTCGTGTTGCTTCATGTAGGTATCGGTATCGATGGCGTCGCCGAAGTTGGGAATTTCTGCATGCCACCCGAGTCGTTGTTCGATTGCGGCTCGGAGCGACACTGCGGCGTCCACCTCGCCGTGGTTCACGAACGTGCACACTGGCGGTGTTGGTGCTCCTCGCATCCAGTCGAGTAGTTCGTTCATGTCGGCGTGCGCCGAGAGCGATGTCATGTGTTCCACGTGCGCACGAATGGGTACGTCGACTCCGAAGATTCGAACGTGCGATGCACCCGACACGATGGCATCTCCTCGCGTTCCCCGGGCTTGATAACCGACGAACAGCACCGTGTTGCGCGGGTTCGGCGCCAATTGTGCAAGATGGCGCAGCACTCGCCCACCGGTTGCCATGCCACTCGCCGAGATGACGATCTTCGGATCCTCGTTCTGGGTGAGTGCCTTCGATGCCTTCACCGTTTGCACGTAGTTGACCTGTTCGGAGAGCCGTCGCGTTTCACTGGTGGTGAGCCGGTGCTCGTTGGAATACTGCAGGAACAGCTCGGTGGCATCGGTTGCCATCGGACTGTTCACGTACACCGGCACGTCGGGAATCTCACCGTCGGCACGAAGATCGGCCAGGAGGGCAAGGATTTCCTGCGCGCGTCCCACCGCGAACGACGGAATCAGCAACGTTCCGCCGCGTTCGAGGGTGTCGTTGGCGATTCCGCGCAGTGTTTCGCGGGGATCGTCTTCGGGGTGGATCCGATTTCCGTAGGTGGATTCCACCACCAGTACGTCAGTGGCATGCAGCGCCACGGGAGAGCGCATTACCTGCCCGGTTGGACGTCCGATGTCGCCACTGAACGTGGCTCGCACATCGCCGTTGGTGATGCGAACCGACGAAGCGCCAATGATGTGTCCGGCACGAAAGAACTCCATCTGTAGATCCGCGTGGGCCTTGGTGACATGACGGAACGGCACGGGTCGTAGCAGTTCGATTGCGTCGTAGGCGTCGGCGGCGGTGAAGAGTGGCTCAGCGGGATGATGCCGCGACGTGTGATGTTTGTTCGCGTATGCGGCTTCTTCTTCCTCGAGATGCGCGGAGTCCAGCAACAACAGCCGACAGACGTCGGCGGTTCCCGGCGTGCACCACACCGGCCCACGAAAACCTTCGCGCACCAACACCGGCAAGTAGCCGGAGTGGTCGATGTGCGCATGGGTGAGGATGACGGCATCCAACGACGATGGCTCCACCGGGAATGGCTCCCAGTTGCGTTCACGAATGTCGCGGTCACCCTGGAACAGTCCGCAGTCAACGAGCACCCGCGCGTTGCGAGTTTCCACCAAGGTGCGTGACCC
>JBBANV010000044.1:2599-7729 GCA_040401775.1 Ilumatobacteraceae bacterium | reverse complement strand
GGGTGGGACGTTGCAGTCAGGTTGGCGAGGGGGATGCCGACGAACGCTGCGGACATCGTCGACCACCTGCCTGACTGCAACGAACCCATCTCGACCACCTAGTCCGCTGCTACTTGGGTGGTCGGGACTCGACGCCGAGGATTCGGCGCCGGAGAAACGGGTGATGTCATGCGTCGTGCATTCGGCACGGGCGCAAATGCCGACAGCGAATAGGGCGAACGTTTTGCCCTGCTCGTTGGGCTGAGCCCGTTGAAGTGCGCTAGTCGCGACTCCACTGCCCCCACGATTTGGTGTGGGCGCACGATGCTGATGGCACTGCCTTGTTGTGCAGTGGTGAGTGGTGCACCGTGCGTGTCGTTGTCGCTTCGTACGAGGTATTCGAACGGTTCGTTGCGAAGCGAACCGTCGCCAAAGGGCAGGCCACCGTTGCGACGAACGTCGTAGATACGGCGAACGTGTGCCGAGCGCCCGCTGTCGCTGGTTCGATACGCCACCACGTCTCCAACGCCGTACCCGACGCCGTTGTCGCGTGGTCGTCGCACCACCAAGACGTCGCCGGCAAAGATGCCGGGGCGCATGGCGTCGCTGTGCGCCACCACGAGCGTGCGGTTGAACAGGTGCCCCACCACGAATGTGCGATTGAACATGGCTAAATCTCCGGCAATCGTTGCGTTGCGGCGATGGGGCTGCTTCGGCGCGTCAAACGCCAGAGCACCACGCCAGAAAAGGCGATCATCACACCCACCACCAGCACGATGAGTGGTGCGCGGTCGTCGCCAGGGAAGAAGTGGGCAATCCCCCATGGCACGAACACGGATACCCCGACCAGACCCACCACCGACATGAGCAGATGTCGAGTCGACGTTCCGCCTGCAATCAACAGCACGGCGAGAATGACGCCGTACACCACGGCAAAGTCCTGTGATTCCACTCCCGTAACCGCTGCGCCAATCAGTGTCGCCACGGATCCGATGGTCGTCACTACTCCTCCGCTCTTGGCAACATCACGAATACCGGAGAGCACCAACAAAATGCCGATGATGCTGATCACCAGACCGGTGTTGACACCCGCGTCGTTGGCAAAATGGGCGATGGTTTGCGGAACGCTTTGCACCAAGCCGGTGATTCCCACCACGGTGAAGGCAACGCGGAGCGCCGCTTCATTGGGCCCGATGAACATGAATCCGAGCAGCAACAGTGATGCCGCCGATGCAACAGCCACCAACAGCGCGGGGCCAATCCATTCCTGGGTCGCAAACAACGCGCCAACGATGAGGGCGACACCGCCCAATGCGCCAGTCACCCAGTTGCCGGCTTCTTCGTACATGAGCGCCACCCACAAGAACAGCGCACCGACGATCCACACGGCGGAGCCGGCAGCACCAGCTCCCCATAGTTCGTATGCGACGGCACCAAAGGCAATGGCGGTTGCCGTCAATCCGGTGATGTGCTGGATGATGCCGTCCTTCCACCACCAATACGCACCGCTTGCCACCACCACCGCGAGGGCAATCACCAGCACTTGTCGTGGTGGCTCACCGGCCGAGAACCATTCGTCACCCGCTACTGCAGCAACGACACCGAAGCATGCGGTGGATCCGAGCCATAAGAACTGTCGCAACCGCACCATTTGCGGTTGACGATCGTCGCTCAACACCAGCCCGCCGAACCCGAGCACGGCGGCAGTCAGGCTCGACAGCGCGAGTCGAGTCATCAAGTTGAAGTCCGACCACGATCGCACCGCGATGAGCACGAGACCCACTACACCGAGCATTCCTCCCACGTAGGCAAGGCCCTCGGCCACCGCCGCAATGCGACGGGGCCGAGGAGCCATGACGTGCGAGCTCATCCGTTGGTCAGCTGATTGACGCACAGCGAGTGGCGGTGGTGTTGTTCAGGTTGTCGAACAACGTCTTGTAGGCGATTCGTGCTTCACGCGAGGTCGGTATCGCCGTGCGAAGTGCCAAGTCCAACCAGGCATCCACCGTGCGGCACGTGCCGTCGAAGAACACCGACTGGTCGCCGAACGCTCCGGTGCGTGCGTTCATCGCCGTGCCGAGTGCCTGCGCCAAGAACATGGTGATGCACTCGCCGCTGCAGCTGGCCTTGACGAAGTAGTTGCGAACGCTCGCATCCGTGGTGATCGGGATGGCGGCAAGCGCCGGGTACTGGGCTCGCAACGCCGGGAATGCAGCCACCACCTGAGGTGCTCCTGCCTTGTTCCCCCAGTAACCAATGGTCAATCCGGGTACGGCTGGGCAACCCGACACGGTGACGGTGTCATCGATACCCAACGATTCGTCGGTGATGCCATCGAACAGCTCGGCGGTGTTGACGAGCTGATCAGGGCAGATAGTGGGCAACCATTCCACCGTGTATTCCAGCGAAAGCGGTCCAGTCGAGGTTTCGGATTGGCGATCGCCGTCCACGATGTATGCCGTTGCATGAATGACTTGATCCAGAATCAGGGCATCGGGCAAGCCCCACGGCAGGATCACGAACGCGCTATTGGTGCCCGCTGCCGTGGTGACCACACCCGTGATGGTGAGGTTCACGCCATCGAGACCCGCAGCCGAGGTGACGACTGGTTCGTTGGTGATGATGCACTGGTAAAAGTACGAGTCGTCGCCCGGTGTTGCATCCTCCGACACCAAACACACACCACCCGGTGTAGTGATGACGATGTCGTCGATTGTCGCGTTCGTTACGTCAACGGTGCCGTTGATGATCATCGAACCATCGACGATTCTCCAGTTGCCCGGCACTGCAGGCTCCACCCGAGTGGCATCGACGGAGTAGTTGAGCACGAACGGATCGTTACCATTCGCAATGAGTCCGGCAGGATCCACCGACTTGACGATGTCCCAGTCGTACACCAGGTCGTACACCATGTTGTAGTCGGCCTGTGATGCAATGGAGATGGTTGGTGGCTCGTCGTTGCCTTCGGCCGCACACGCATGCGAGAGGTTGTGCGGTGTGGTGAGGTAGGTCTCCGTTGGTGTCTCACCGTCGTCACGCGTGACGTCGTATTCCAGCCACGCTTGCTCGATGGTGCGACCAGGTTCGGTGTACGCCCAGAACAAGTTTGGCCCTGCGTTGCCCTGGTCGTAGTCGTCGGTGCCGGTGTAGCGCTCCAAGCCGCCACCCTCCCACTTGATGATCACCGCGGTGATGCTCGCAGTGAGGGTGTAGGTGACGCGATCCGATCCGGTTCCGGTGGTGATCTTCTCGCTCGGCACCACGAAGTGCCAGAGGTCCTGATCTTGTGCCAGGAACACCTCGGTGTTGCAGTCCTCCGACGAATTTGCATCGTCGGCACTCATACCCGCGGCGTTCGGCACCACCTTGTTGACGTCGTAGATCGGCTCCGCACTGCTGGACGACGCAACGATGAACGCGCCAATGGCGATTACCGCTGCGAGCACCACGCCGAGCGACCAGCGCCGGCGGGGAGATTTCTCGGATTCGAACTCGCTACCGGAATTGAATGCATTGGTTGAATCAGACATTGCTGGGGGTTCCTTTCATCTGGTGGGGGTTGGGGGTATTGCGGACTCGGGCCGGACAAATTCGCGCAGGGCGGATTCGTGCCCGCTGGACTACTTCAGCGAGCCGTTCGATAACGCCAACGACGAGCCGTTACTCATGCGATTGAGGCGTTCCATGTGCAAAGCCAATTGCGTGCGATTTTCCAAGTGGAATCGCTGCAGGAGTCGCGACATGCGGTTGCGAACGGTCTGCAATGAGAGGTACACCTCGCCGGCAATTTGACGGTCGGTATAGCCACGGGTGAGAAGATCGAGCATCTTGCGATCGGTGGCATCCACCTTGGTGAGCGCCGAGAGACCCATCTCCTCCAAACGCCGTTTGGCGTTTCGCACGGCGATGGGGTTGATGGTGTTCACGTTCGCGGCAACGTCGAGCACCGCCTGGTGGAGGTCCTTCACCGGTCGCTTCTTGCTCACCACTGCGCTGGCACCGAGCTCGTAACTGTTGACGAGTGCGGCGTCGTCCTCGTCATCGACCAACGTCACAACTTTGCCGTTACGGTGTGCAGCTTTCGCACTACGTGCAACTTCCAGGCCTTCGCCCGATGGATGAGCAACGTCGATCACCATGACTTCCGGCTTGTGGTGCTGTACTGCCTGCACGAATGCATGCCCGTTGTTTTCCGCAACGAGCACGGTCACGTCTTTCATTGGAGCCATCGCTTTTACGAGTGCCTCCCGGATCATTTCTTGCTGTTCGCAAACTGCTATCGAAACCATGTGAATCATTTCTCCCTTTGTTGTTTTTCTGGATTTTCCGTTGTTCCATCGGAACTCGCGCAACGATATGAACGATGTGAAGTAATACGACATGTTTTTTCGCTTTGGGTACGAACGTCAGTACCAACCGTGTCGCTCTGTACTTTCGTTTCCGTCGTCGCGTACCTTCGTTCGATGCTTCGTACTTTCGTCATGTTGCAGTCGGATGTACTTGTCTGCGTTAGTACTTTCGGAGACGCACTGACCGTTGGGACTATTGGTGCTCACGTTGTGATGTTTGTTCGTTGCAGTCGATGATGTTCGCGCCTACCGTCGCTCACCCAACAACATTCACAGCAAGGAGATTGCGATGTCATTGATTCACACATCACCCTGGGATGCGAAGCTTCCCACCTGGCTTCAGGAGCGACCGTTTCTCTGGCCGCCGGCATGGGACGATTTGCTCGCTACATCCAAGATTCGTGTCGAAGAATACGAAGACGACGACGTGTACATCATTCGTGCCGAAGCACCAGGCATCAACCCGGACGAAGACGTCGATCTCACGCTGAGCGATTCGGTCCTTCGCCTCGACGTGCGTCGTCGCCACAAGAAGAAGGACGAAAAGCGCAAGCGCCACATGAGCGAATTCTCATATGGATCGTTTACACGCATCATCACGCTTCCCCGCCGGGCTTCGGTGAAGAACGTGACCGCAGAGTACGAGGACGGCGTCCTCGAGGTTCGGGTACCGCTGAATGGAGGTGACGAAAACTCACACCGCGTTCCCATCAAACGTAAGTAAGCGGTTTCCCGAGCGGGAGGGTCGTGCGATGCAAGTCGTGCGGCCCTCCTTGCTTTTTGTAGCCAAACCACCGTGGGT
>JBBANV010000044.1:0-2499 GCA_040401775.1 Ilumatobacteraceae bacterium | reverse complement strand
CGCACCACTCCGGAATTCACGTCACAAGTTGGACGACACACATACCCACTTGCATTTTTTTCGTCTCATCGTGTTGATCCAACGCCACGATGTCGACATGAAAAAACTCAACACACTCATCGTCACATCCACCCTCCTACTTGCTGCTCCGGGCAGTGCTCTCCTTGCGGCGCCAAACGGCGCACAAGTCGGGTCACCAAGCAGCGCACAAGCCATAGCACCAAACAGCGCTGTTGCTTCACCGCTCAACGGTCAGAAGTGCGACAATCCCGGTGCGCTACGCCGAGCCAACAACTCCCGTTTCGTGTGTTCACCAGAGGGTGCACGAAACGTTTGGCGTCGTGTCGAGCGTCCAGCCACACTCAGTTCGATCGTCGCTGCGATTCCCGGCTACTCGCTGCTCGCCACCGCACTGAAGCAGTCGGGCCTCGATACGGCACTTGCCACAGCAGGACCGTTCACCCTGTTTGCACCACGCAACGCAGCCTTCCTTGCTCTTCCGCAGTCGAAGTTGGACTACCTGCTTGATCCAGCCAACGTGGCGGTGCTCCGCAAGGTGCTGTTGCACCACGTGGTGAGTGGATCGGTCTCCAGCTCGTCGCTGCAGTCGGGCACCTACACCACGCTCAATGGCACGATGATCACCGTTCGCGTCGGCAATCAGATTCGAATCGATGGAACCCGCGTGACATTTGCTGATGTCGCAGCAACCAATGGCCTGATGCACGGCATCACCGGCGTGTTGGTGCCATCCGACGTCATGATCCCCTAATACGAAAACTCGCTAGTCGTGATGCTGCAATACCCAATACCAACAACCAACAAAGGAGCAACAACACATGACAAAGCAATCCACGGCCGTGATGACCACGCCGACAGCAACGAACCACAATGGAACCCGCCTTCACGGCAAGGTTGCGCTCATTACTGGCGGCGCCAGGGGCATGGGTGCGAGTTTCGCCCGTGCGATGGTGGCTCAAGGTGCACATGTGATGATCACCGACGTGCTCGACGATGCCGGCAACAAGCTTGCCGCCTCGCTCGGCAGCCACGCGGCGTATCGTCGCTTGGACGTCACCCGGCGTGACGATTGGAAGGCAGCGGTGGAAGACACCGTTCGCGAATTCGGCAAACTCAACGTGCTGGTGAACAACGCCGGTGTGGTGAACTTTGCACCAATCGACCGCAACGATGAGGCGATGTGGGATCAAACCCTGAGCGTCGACCTCACGGGTGCATACAACGGCATCAAAGCGTCGTTGACTGCACTCAAGCAGGCAGCGCCATCGTCGATCATCAACATCTCGTCCACGGCGGGTCTGCGTGGTTATCGCAGCCTCACGGCATACAGCGCAGCAAAATTCGGGTTGCGCGGACTCACCAAGTCGGTTGCCCTGGATCTTGCATCGGCAAAGATCCGTTGCAACTCGGTACACCCCGGTGCCACCGACACGCCGATGTTGGCGGGCCATGAGGATGCCAAGAAGCAAGTGCCAATGCAACGAGTGGGCAAGCCCGATGAAATTGCCCAGTTGGTGGTGTTCTTGGCCAGCGACGAGTCGAGCTTCTCGACTGGTTCGGAGTTCGTTGCCGATGGCGGCGAACTTGCCGGTCTCGCGCCAGGTCAGTAACGAATCTGGTCTCCCCCTAGGCCAGCGAGGCAGTCGTTTCGTCGCACGAATGGTGCGGCGAGACGACTGCCAAGGGATGTGCAGCTCGCCACAGGCTTGAGCGCACGCTTCAACTTTTTCCTCCGAGCACCAACGATGTGCTCGAACCAATTAGGTACGCACTCACTGCATCATTGGGACGCACGTAGCCGCGAATCAACATGCATTCGCAATTGGCTGAGCGCATGAAAACAAAACAAACCACATTCAATTCCATCAGCGTCGTAGCACTTGTGCTGGCGCTGTTGTTATCCGGATATTTCCTGTCACAACCCCTATGGAGTGATGACGATTCGCTGACCGAGCAGCTCCAAGTGCTCGGTTACTGCCCACCAGGCGAAACCTGGAACCAGGCAGCAGCGGAGGGATCCAACGGCACGACCGACAATGGAGCGTCGAGCACTGACAGCGATCCGTGCACGCCGCTCATGCAAACCACTGGCGACCTCATTCCGTCGGCAGACAACGTGTACACACTCGGCACTTCCGTGTTTCGTTGGAAGAGCCTGCAGCTCGGACCAGGCACCCTCTTCATCCAAGATGCAGGCACCGGCAAACAGGCAGGCCTGTCGGTGGAAAATGGCGTGTTGCTGATCGACGGAGCCGACTCGCTGCGTATCGGCAACGTTCGACTCACCGCGACAGGTCTTCGATCGATCCTCAGTTCGCAGGACATCACCATCGGTGCTGCGGGCGATACGGGGTTTCTCTCGGTAGCCAACGGCATCAAGTTTCCTGACGGCACCACGTTGACGTCCGCGAGCAATCTCGGACTGATCGGACCTCGAGGTTTGCCGGGTGTTGCTGGTGCCACCGGCGCTCGCGGCGC
>JBBANV010000043.1:6585-9999 GCA_040401775.1 Ilumatobacteraceae bacterium | reverse complement strand
TCACCACTCAAGGTGACATGGCAGGTGGCCGATGGCTCTGCCAGCGACGTGGAGATTCGCTACGAGAACGAAGGCTGGACAACCCAAGGCACGCTTGGCTCGGATCGCGCCCAGTTCGTGTTGCGCTACTCCGCCACGCTGGTGGTGCAGCAGTTCATGCTCTTTCGCGACATGGAAGAGCCGGACTTGTGGCTCGGGCGTGACCGCTCCGGGCGCTGGGGCGAAGTGAACGGTGCGCATCGACCCGACTTGGACGGATGCAGCGACATCGAGCTACGAATGAACCCGTTCACACCGTCGATCACCATGAAGCGACTGCCGTTGTTGGAGCAGCACGCAGCAAGCATCACCGTGGCAACCGTGAACGTGGAGACACTCGAAGTATTACCGCGGCAACGCACCTACTCACGTTTGGAGTCGAATCGATGGCGATACACCAGCGCGTATCACGAACGCGAAGTGGAATCCACGTTGGATGAGTACGGGCTCATCGTCGACGAACCCGACGCGTTCAGTCGACAAGGGCTTGATATACCAAGTTCTTGAAGTACGGGCGCAACGGCCACGTACTCGACGGCAACAACTGCGTGTAGAACGCGGCGATGACGCCTTCGTTGCGGTCGATCCAAAACGTGGTGCTTGCGGCGCCACCCCAACCGAAATCACCGACCGAACCATGCACCTTGGCGCGCGCCGGATTCAACAACACCGAAAAGCCGAGACCAAAGCCGAAGCCGTCGTAGGCGTTCTCCAAATCCAATGGTCGACCGTATTCGGTGATGTCGGCATCGTTGGGTAGATGATTGGACGTCATCAACCGCACGGTGCGAGGTGACAAGATTCGTGCACCGTCGAGTTCGCCGTCGTTCGCCAACATCTGCAAGAACCGGTGGTAGTCGTACGCCGTCGACACCAACCCACCGCCACCGCTGAAGAACGTCGGGCGGTGCGTCGCGGCCTTACCCATGTTGTCGAGACGCTTGGCGCGCCGAGTTGCCGGGTCGGGCTGATACAAACCGGCGAGACGGTGCACCTTGTCTTCCGGCGTGAAGAAGCCCGTGTCGTGCATGCCGAGCGGAGCGAAAATTCTCTGTGTGAAGAATTCCTCCAGGGATTGGCCCGACACCACTTCCACGATGCGGCCCACAACGTCGGTGGCCACGCTGTAGTTCCATTCCGTGCCCGGCTGGAACAACAATGGCAACGCAGCCCATCTGTCGCAGGCTTCTTCGAGCGTGGTTCCGCGGGGCACTCCCCACTCGAACCCCGCACGGCGATACAGATCATCCACCGGCGACTGATACAAGAAGCCGTACGTAAGTCCTGCGGTATGCGACAACAGGTGCCACACCAACATTTGCTCCGTTACCGGCTCGGTGAACGGCTTCACGACGGAGCCCGATCGCCACACCCGAGACGAGCCGAAACTCGGAATGAAATTGCTCACCGGATCGTTCAGCAACAACTTGCCTTCTTCCACCAGCATCATGAGCGCCACCGAGGTGATCGGCTTGGTCATCGAGTAGATGCGGTACATGGTGTCGTCTTCGATCGGTAGCGAGGCTTCGATGTCCCGCATGCCGTAGCGGTGTTGGTGCGCCACTTTTCCGTGACGAGACACCACCAAATGGAAGCCCGGCAATCGACCATCGTCGACGTACCCCTCGAAGTGCTCGTCCAACGTGCGTAGCCGCTTGGGGTCCATGCCTGCGTCAGCAGCGGATACTTCGTTGATGAGTTTCTTTTCGGGAACGTTCATGATGCCTAACCCTTCAGTCGACCTTCCAGCCATGTGCGCAATTGCGGACCGACATCCCGACGCTTCAGCGCCGAGTCGATGGATGCGGTCAACATGCCCATTGGTGTGCCGGTGTCGTGACGCGTGCACGAGATGAGCACACCATTCACCTTGCCCGTTCGGGCCATGTTCCCGATCGCATCGCTCAACTGGAGCTCCCCGCCTGCGGCTGGCTTCAGGGTCGCGAGAAAACCGAAGAGATCGCGACCAAATACGTACCTACCGATGATGACGAGGTCGCTTGGCGCATCGACGGCGTTCGGCTTCTCCACCACATCGCGAATACCCACCCGACCATTCGCATCGGGCACACCTTGCGGAGTGATGCAGCCATAAGCCGACACCTCGTTGCGTGGCACTCGCTTCAACCCGACCGCAGCTTTTCCGGTGGCCTCGTATTCGGCGATGAGATCCTTCAAGTGCGAGCTGTCGCCCATCAACTCGTCGGGCAACAACACTGCGAACGGTGCATCACCTACGAGCTCGCGCGCACATTCCACGGCATGACCCAAGCCCCGTGGCGAATCTTGGTACACCACCGTGATGCGTGCACCTCCGCTGGCTTTTTCGGCAAACATCTCGATGGCAGGTTTGGCACGATTCGAAATCAGGATGATGTGCTCGATTCCGGCACCGATTGCTTCGTCCACCGTGTGCTGGAGTGACGGCGTGTCGAAGACGGGCAGCAACTCCTTGGGCACCACCTTGGTGGCCGGAAGAAATCTGGTGCCAAGACCCGCCGCGGGGATCACGGCTACGCGCACGGGCATTGTCTCATCGTAGACTTTGAAGCCCTATGCCCACCTATGTGTACCGCTTCATCGACACGGGCGAAACCATCGAGATTCGTCAATCATTCGACGACGCAGCGCTCACCGAAGCGCCACATCCCAGCGACGGCAAACCCCGACCCGTAAAGAAGGTGTTCACACCGGTGGGGATCACCTTCAAGGGCTCGGGCTTCTACAAGACCGATTCCGGTGGCTCCAAGAAGTCGACGACGTCGACATCCACCACCTCCACTGCCGATTCCGGTTCCGCCACGACATCTTCGAGCGACTCATCCTCGTCGAGCTCCGCCGGCACCACGTCCGCTGGAACCTCTGGTGGCTCGAGCAGTGCAGCGTCGAGCGCGCCCAGCACGCCGTCGGCCTAGTTCACCGTCGGCACAGGTCCCCGTCGGCACAGGTGCCCGTCAGCACAGGTTCCCGTCGGCATAGACGGCGCTACGAGCGCGTCGCTACTCCCGACCAACGCGACTGCTCTGCAGTCAAATCGAGCGGAGCCACGACGGCGTCGGTGGCATAGCTACCCCAACTGCTCTCGGGCACCATCCACATGACTTCGAACTCGATGCCATCGGGATCATGCGCGTAGAGACTCTTGGAAACTCCATGGTCGCTCTCACCCATGAGCGATTTCGCTTCCACCAGTCGACGACGAATCTCCACCAACTCATCGATGGTGTCCACCTGCCACGCGAGGTGATACAAACCGGTGCCCCGACTTCGCGACACCTCCCCCACACCGAAGAGCCCGAGGTCATGGTGATTATCGGAACCACCCGCGCGCAAAAACACGGCCCGACCACCCGCTGACTCCTGCACGGTTTCGAA
>JBBANV010000043.1:0-6485 GCA_040401775.1 Ilumatobacteraceae bacterium | reverse complement strand
CCGCTAGCCACGATGCCCAACACCGCGACACCCAACGCCACGCGATACCACACGAAGACGTTGAAATTGCTTCGTGCAGCCAACCGCTGCAACGCGGTGATGGCCAACCAACCAGTGACCGCCGCGGCACTGACACCTACGAGCATCGCCGAGGCCAACCCGTCGGGAACACCATCAACAATCAAACCCACCACTTTCCACACACCAGCCCCCGCAATGATCGGCACACCGATGACAAACGACATTCGCACCGCTGCTGCACGACCATAACCAAGTGCTCGCATCGCCGAGATGGTGATGCCCGAGCGCGACGTGCCCGGATTCAGCGCCAGCACCTGTGCGGCACCAATCAACCAGGCATCTCGAGTTGTCAGCTGTTCAGCCGTGCGCTCACCGGTGCGGTGATCAGCCAACCACAGCAACGCGCCGAAACCGATCAGTGAGACGGCAACGGCCACTGGTCCGCCGAGTTGCTCGGCAATCACATCGTCGAACAACGCACCAACCACCGCGGCGGGCACTGCCGTGAGCAAGTACAACCACGCCAGACGGCCGTGCGGCGTTGCAGCTCGCTCCTCTGCCGAGGCAAACGGATGACGAACTCCAGCAATGATCAATTTCGTCAAATCGCTGCGGACCGCAACGATCACCGCCAACAGCGTGCCGAGATGCAACGCGGCATCGAACGCCGTACTCACCGACTCGCTGTCGAGATCGTTCCAATTGAACAACCATGGCACCAACTCCAAGTGCCCACTGGAGGAAATCGGGAAGAATTCCGTCAATCCCTGCACTACTCCAAGAACGAGCGCGTGCCACCACGACATGGTGATGACGACGCTACCGAGGATGGAGGTTACGAGCCGCTGATGGTGACGTCGGCGATCACGAGCGACAAACCAGCAGCGCGCATCGGCAACCAATCCACGTCGTTGCCAATCGCCACGATGTCCTGCAACATGCGCTGCAACGTGGATCCGATGGTGAACTCCCGAATTGGTGCACCTACCGCCCCGTTGACGATGGTCATGCCGGATGCACCAGTGGAGAAGTCGCCGGAGATGGGGTTCACACCACTGTGCAAACCCGAGACATCCTGAATAAGCACACCATCATTGATCGACGCAATCAATTCGGCCTGCGACTTTGCGCCGGGTGTCACCTGCATTGCCAAACATCCGACTCCTGGTGAACCAGCAAAGCCACCACGCGTGGCGTTACCAGTGCTGGTGGTGTTCATTCGGCGCGCGCTGTACGAAGATTGCACGAACATCTGCAACACACCATCCTTGATCAACACGTTGCGTCGTGCAGCGAGTCCTTCGCCGTCGATGTCGGTGGCGGTGTAGGCCAATTTGTTGGTGGGATCATCCACCAGTGAGAAGAACGGTACGGCGACCTGCTCGCCCAAACGATCGGCAAAGATGCTCCGACCCTTCGACACGTTCTCGCCATTGAATGCACTCGACAGCACGCTGATGAATTGCGACGTCACGTACGGGTCGAGCACGATCGTGGTGCGCTTGGTGGCTGGCTTCGTAGCACCGAGCAACCGAGTGGCACGATCGGTAGCTTCACGAGCCGCTTTGTCCAAATCGAAGTCCTTGGGTGAATCCCCAACGGAGAACCCAAAGCCGGTTTGGGTTTCGTCGCCGTCGTCGGCCAAGGTAACCACCGACACGTAACACGAATTCGACCGACCACTGGCGCGAATACCCGTAGTCGTGGCGAACGCCGTTTCATCCCAACCGTCGTCATAGTTGGCCGATTCGGTGCGTACACGCGAGTCGGCAGCCAATGCACGACGCTCCAAGTCCTTCGTGAGATCCACCTTGGATTCCGTGGGGTAGTTGGCAAGTTCGTCATCCCAAAACTTCTGCGGGACGGGCTCTACTCCGTCGGGCACTGCCAATCCTGCGAACTCGTCACGGGTGCCGAACTGCACGTTGTCACGCGCCTCGGCGAGCACTTCCGCAATGGCACTTTCATCCAACGTGCCGGCATAGGCCGTACCTGTGCGACCTTCCTTGATTACGCGGATTCCAACGCCGTCACTTTGTGCAGACACGAAGTGCTCCAACTCGCCTTCGTACACGCGCACCGACGTTTCGCCGCCACGGCCTACGTACGCTTCGATTTGCTCGCCGGGCTTTGCTTGCGCAACGATGCGATCGGCAATTGCCTGCAGTTCCGGAACTTCGACTTTCACGCTGCGGTGCCACCAATGGTGAGGCTCTTCACGCGCAGGGTTGGCTGGCCATCACCCACGGGAACACCTTGACCGTCTTTTCCACACGTGCCCGGGTTACCCATGGCGAAGTCGTTGCCGAGCAGGTCGATGTCGCGCAACACCTGCGGGCCGTTACCGATGAGGTTGCCGTCTCGCAATGGTTCGGTGATTTCACCGTTCTCGATCAGATACGCCTCGGTCATGCCGAACACGAAGTCGCCGCTCGCGGTGTCCACCTGCCCACCACCCAATTTGGCCACGTAGACACCGTTCTTGGTGTCGCGCACGATGGCATCAGGATCGTGCGGGCCGTTGAGCACGAACGTATTGGTCATACGCACCATCGGAAGATGCTGGTAGCTCTGCCGGCGACCGTTGCCGCTCTGGCGACGACCTTCCTTGCGGGCACGGAGATAGTCCCACATGTAGTCGGTGAGCACACCGTCTTGAATCAGCACGTTGCGTTGCGACGGGTGACCTTCGTCGTCGATTCCAATCGCTCCCCACTCCGCCGTCATAGTGCCGTCGTCGATGAGCGTCACCAGCGGTGATGCCACCAACTCGCCGCGCTTGTCCTTGTACACGCTTGCACCCTTGCTGATGATGTCGGCTTCCAAACCGTGGCCGCATGCTTCGTGGAACAGCACTCCGCCCGATCCGTGCTTGATCACCACAGGAAGCGATCCCGACGGTGCCGGACGCGCGCTCAGCTTGGTAACCGCTTGCTGAGCAGCCGAACGAGCGAGTTCTTCCACGTCGTTCTGATCGAACACTTCGAAGCCGATCGTGTGGCCGAGCGACTGGAATCCAGTCTGCATTCCGCCGTCGCCACTGGCCACCACGCTGACGCGCAGCAAGGTACGAACTTGTTCGTCGGCGGCCAACACGCCGTCGCTATTGGCGATGAGAATGCGCTTGCGCGAGTCGCCGTAACCGGCCGACACCTGCACGATTGCCTTGTGCACTGCCCGGGCAGCGGAGTCGACCCGTTGCAGAATGGCCACTTTGTCACGCTTCGCGATTTCATCCGGCCACTTTTCGATGGTGTTCACCGGGTGTCGCACCACGGCGTTGAGCGACACGGAGTTCACCCCGCCACCACCACGCGATGCGGCGGCGGCCGCTGCTTCGGCTGCGGCCAACAAGCCCTTTTCGCTGAGGTCGCTCGTATGTGCAAAGCCCGTGGTATCACCCTTCACCACGCGAATGCCGGCACCACGATCGCGACCACTGGAAACTTGCTCGATCTTTCCGTCGTCGAGTCCGGCAGAAGTGCTGCGCTTATCCTCCACGAACACCTCGGAGAACTCGGCCCCCGTGGACTTTCCACGTGCCAACACTCGAGACAGCACATCTGGTTCGACCAACAGCGTTTGGTTGTTTGACATGCCGAGAGCCTACCGATGAACGAAAATCGCCCGTCACTAGCGTCATTGTGCGATGGGCGAAACGAAACAACTGGACCAATCGCAACGAATGCATCGCACCATCTGGTGGAAGGAAGCACTCATCGTTACGGCTTTCTACGGCATCTACACGTTGGTGCGAAACGTGTTCGGGTCGGCGCTGGTCTCCGGTAGCCAGATTCCCGTCGAAGCATTCCTCAACGCAATGCGAGTGATTCGTGTCGAGCGAGCTCTTGGTTTGTACCACGAAGAGACGATCCAGGACTGGTTCCTGCCGCACACGAACCTGGTGAAGTTCTTCAACGTGTACTACGGAACGGCACACTTCTTCGTCACACTTGGTGTTTTTGTGGCGCTGTTCATTTTGCGTCCGGACAAGTTCGCATTGTGGCGCAATTGTCTTGCAGCCATGACCGCGCTAGCAATCATCGGATTCGCGTTCTTCCCACTCATGCCTCCACGACTCCTCGACGCAGCCTGCCCACCAGTCGGCTACGGAGCTGCGTGTATCGACCACGAGTTTCGCAACTACAACGAGGCGGAGAACTTCGGCTACAGCGACACCATCAAGGAGTTCGGCGGCCCATGGGCGTTCGACCGTGGTCCTGGCAAGACGTTGTCGAACCAGTACGCCGCTATGCCGTCACTACATATCGGCTGGGCAACATGGTGTGTATTCGCGATGTTTCCCCTCGCGCGACGGAGATGGGTGCGACTCGCGTTGCTGATCTATCCACTGTTCACACTGGCATGCATCGTGATAACGGGTAACCATTTCTGGATCGACGGTGTAGGTGGCATCGCGGTGTTCGTCGTGGGCTATTGGATCGGTGCCCGAATTCACCGTTGGAACGAGCGCCGAATCCTCGTGCTGCATGCTGCAACGACAGGGCGTGGTGAGCCCCCTCAGGGCTAGCGTTCTAGGTTGCCATGGCGCTTGCTGATATTCGCCAACCGAGCGATCTGCGGGGTCTGAGCCACTCCCAACTCGAGGAGCTTTCGGGCGAAATTCGCGACTTCATCGTGGCTGCAGTTGCCGAAACTGGCGGTCACCTCGGGTCCAACCTCGGCGCGGTGGAGCTCACCCTTGCACTTCACCGCGTCTTTGAATCACCACGTGATGCCATCTTGTGGGATACCGGACACCAGTCGTACGTTCACAAACTGGTCACCGGTCGCCGCGGCGGCTTCTCCCAACTTCGACAAGCCGGAGGCTTGTCGGGCTATCCGAGCCGTGAAGAAAGTGTCCACGATTTCATCGAAAACAGCCATGCATCCACCGTGTTGTCGTATGCACACGGAATGGCGGTGGCGCGCGACAAGGGTCAACTCGGTGATCGTCGCCATGTGGTGGCGGTCATCGGCGACGGTTCGCTCACTGGTGGCATGGCGTACGAGGCACTCAACAACCTTGGGCATTCCAAGAGTCGCGTCATCATCGTGCTGAACGACAACGGCAGGTCGTATGCACCAACGGTGTCGAACCTCACGCATCAGCCGCACCCGTTGGACGAAACCAGCGACATGCCCCGCCCGCGTGACCGCTTCACTCGTCGCTTGTCGCGCACGCTCACCAACGTGCGACTCAACCCGGTGTACGTACAGCGCCAGCGGCGTTTGGAGAAGTGGCTGCACGATCTTCCCGTCGTTGGACCACAAGCCGAGCGGGGGCTCGAAGCGATCAAGGCCGGCATCCGCGAGTACCTCCAACCCACTGCATTCTTCGAAGCACTCGGTGTTCGCTATGTGGGTCCGGTTGACGGCCACAATTTTGCCGAGCTGGAGCATGCACTGAGCGCGGCTGCAACACGTTCCGAAGAGGGCCCCATCGTGGTGCACGTGCTCACGCAGAAGGGTCGCGGATACTCCCCCGCCGAAGACGACGATGAAAAACATCTGCACGACGCACCAGTGTTCGACCCGGTGAGTGGTCCGCCCAAGTCGGTGCCCACCGGTTACACACAGGCCTTTGCCGATGCACTCATCAAAGAAGCACAAAGCGACCAGCGCATCGTTGCCATTACTGCTGCGATGCCCGGCCCAACCGGATTGATTGCATTCGAATCACACTTCCCCGATCGGTTCTTCGACGTCGGTATCGCCGAACAGCACGCGGTGACCTTTGCGGCAGGCTTGGCGATGGGAGGCATGCGACCGGTGGTTGCGCTGTACTCCACCTTCCTCAACCGTGCGTGGGACCAACTCGTCTACGACGTGGCATTGCATCGTTTGCCCGTGGTGTTCTGTCTCGATCGCGCCGGAATCACCGGTGACGACGGCCCCAGCCATCACGGCATTTACGACATGGCGCTGCTCTCCAAAGTGCCGGGAATGCGCGTGCTCGCACCGTCGAGCGCACAAGACCTCCAGCAAATGTTGCACGACGCCATGTCGCTGGCCGATACCGGCCCGGTGGTGATTCGCTATCCAAAGGGCAACGCGCGTCAGGTGTCGGAGCACGACGTAGGTTCCGGATTGCATGCCCGTCGCATGGCCAGTGATCCCACCAAGAAACTGTGCATTCTGGCGGTGGGCAAGATGGTGGGCGCAGCCGAGCAGGCCGTTGCAGCACTCGCTCAGAGTGGAATCTCTGCCACGCTGTGGGACGTTCGGTCGTGTGTTCCGGCCGACGACGACATGATTCGTGACGCTGCCACGCACCGTCACGTCATCACGGTTGAAGATGGCATCCGTGATGGCGGAATCGGCTTCTTGCTCGCCGACGCCGTCACGTCGGTGGCGCCCGCTACCCCACCGGTCATCAAGGTGTTGGGACTGCCGACACGCTTCATTCCGCACGCCAAGCCCGACGTGATTCTCGCCAAGTTGGGTCTCGATGCAGCGGGCAT
>JBBANV010000042.1:0-10596 GCA_040401775.1 Ilumatobacteraceae bacterium | reverse complement strand
CCGGCGCTCTACCAGCTGAGCTACTGCCCTAAATCAGGAAGGCTGAGGCTACCAGGAGATGCCAGTTTCAGGATTGGGCGGACTCGCTCATTCCCGTCATCACTTCTGGCGAGCCGCTCCCCACCACTCGGCCCTCTTCAAATCTGTACACCGTATTGCAATAGCCGACAGTTGAGACTCGGTGCGCAATGATCAGAATTGTCTTAGAACCCAGCAGTTTGCGCACTGCCTCCATGACTCCACGCTCGGTCTCGGTATCAAGGGACGAAGTTGCTTCGTCGAGCACGAGAACCTGTGGATCATGATATAGAGCACGTGCGATTCCAATACGTTGTCGCTGGCCACCAGACAGACGAACACCACGCTCACCCACGACTGTGTCCAAACCATCTGGCAACAAATCCACAAATTCATCAAGCTGTGCGGCATCGACTGCGCGTTGTACTGCAGCCTCGTCAACGTCTTGATCAGGTACACCAAACGCAATGTTTTTGCGAATCGAGTCGTCGACGAGATAAATCGATTGAGGTACATATCCAATCAATTGCTGCCAACCACGCAGATTTGAGGAAATTGAGCAACCATCAACTTCTATCGAACCACTCGAGGGTGGGAGGAGGCCCAAGATCACGTCTACAAGCGTGCTCTTTCCTGCACCACTCGCACCAATAATCCCAATCGCTTCCCCGCACGGAATAGTTAATGAAACAGAATCAAGCGCATTCCGAGAGGAGTCGGTGTAACAAAAACTGACGTTCTGAAGCTTGATTGAGTTATTGAATTCCACTGGGAACTTTGATTCTTCAAGCCCGAGCCTCGGAAGTTGAGAGTCGACATAAAAGTTACGAATCACAGGTCCGTTGTAGTCAATGGTTTGCAAGCTCGCAACCACCCGACCCGCTGAGGGTATGACTCGAAATGCGATTGCAGCAAACAGACCCAAGGTGATCACAACATCGGAGATTTCGTCGCCGGTTGTGATCATAAGGACCACCACGAATGCCATTCCGACAATGACAACAAGTTCGAAAAAGATCTTTGGTAGTGACTGCAACAAAACAAATCGGCGCTCAGCATCAAGATGAGTGATTAGGTGTTGCTGATGATCCTTGAGGAACTTACTTTCTCGACCGAGGATTTTTATGTCCTTTACCCCATGAATGCCCTGTTGAAGATGCTGCAAGACTTTCCCTGCGTGGACTTTTCTGGCAACACCCCAGGACTTCAGAGGCTTTCGAGTGCAGACTTGAAATACAAACACTGAAATAGACAAAAGTATTAAGACACCAACAGTTCCAACTGGCTCCACGACCACCATTAGCGCAAAAAGCCCCAGCGCAATGAGTCCGTCGGTCAGTAGGACAAGAAATGGATCAAGCCCGCCAGCAATAAGCAGACGTGCGTTTTCAATATTTCGGACAAGCGTTGACGAATTTTGCTGAAGATGAAATCCGTAGGGCTGCCGAAGATAGGTTTCGAAGGTCAGCTGACACAGTCGAACTGATGTTTCAAAGCTAAACCGTTTCTGAACCGCGACGCTGACATATGTAAATACAGCTTTTACAACAAACACGGCTACGAGAATGCCCATCATGATGAGCAGCACCGCGTTGGCTGAGAACTCTGTGAGCGAGCGACCAAAAAGGGGAATATTTCTCACATATTCGTCATCTGACAAAAGTCCGATCAGTGGAATCACTAATCCGAGACTCAAAGTTTCCAAAATCATTCCGAGAACAATGAGCAACCAAATTATTGCAAGGCGCCACTTTTCGCGCGACAGTAATGATTGCCAAATTATTCTGGCACTTGAGAGACTACTTGCTTCTAAATCGTTCATTCAGTAGCGGCGACCGGATTCGAACCGGTGACCTTCCGATTATGAGCCGGATGCTCTCACCAACTGAGCTACGCCGCCGAGTGTCTTGCTGCGAGCCCTCTGTGGGAATCGAACCCACCACCTCTTCCTTACCATGGAAGTGCTCTACCGAATGAGCTAAGAGGGCGTGTGCGACTTTCGCCGCATAGTGCCGAACAATTCTACTTGGAACTTTTCTCAAGTAGTCCTGCGAAGCACGTCGAATTGGTGGGCCGGGAAGGATTCGAACCTACGTAGGCATAAGCCGGCAGATTTACAGTCTGCTCCCTTTGGCCGCTTGGGTACCGACCCACGAATATTTACTCTACAGGCTTCTGTAATGTGTCCACATGCCGAGTTTTGACGTGGTATCGGATGTCGACCGACAAGAACTTAAGAATGCAGTAGACCAGGCACAGCGAGAGCTCAGCGGTCGTTACGACTTTAAGAACACAAATTCATCAATTGAACTTCAAGAACTGGTCCTCACTCTAAAGACGTCGTCTGAAGACCGTCTCAAGGCGCTTCGACTTCTCCTCGAAGAGAAACTTGTAAAACGAAAAGTTTCTCTGAAGTGTCTTGACTGGGGCAAAGTCGAAAGAGCGAGTGGAGACACTGCCAGACAAACGGTGACTGTAAAGGTGGGTATTGACCCGGAAAAGGCCCGTGAGATCAACAGACTGCTAAAGGAAAAGGGAATGAAGGGAGTCTCAAGCCAAACCCTCAGTGATCAGGTTCGCATCACGGGCAAGAAACGAGACGATTTGCAGGCAACGATCGCGATGCTCCAGAGTGCCGAACTTGGCATCGCACTCCAATTCGTCAATTTCCGCGATTAGAAGAATCAGTCCTCTGAAGGGGACTCAGATGCTCGCTTCTGCAACTCACTGACGACGGAGGCATCGGCCAGTGTGGTCGTATCGCCAAGATTCCTACCCTCGGCAACGTCTCGGAGGAGCCGTCGCATGATTTTGCCACTCCTCGTCTTTGGCAGGTCTGGAGTGAAGTAAATCGTCTTGGGCTTGGCAATTGCGCCGATCTCCTTGGCCACATGATCTCGGAGAACTTGCTCACCAACATCCATTCCGCCTCGCAAGGTGACATAGGCGATGATCGCCTGTCCCGTCGTCGCGTCGTTCGCCCCCACTACCGCAGCTTCGGCAACGCTCGGATGCGACACCAGCGCAGATTCGACTTCGGTCGTACTGATGCGGTGCCCCGACACGTTCATCACATCATCGACGCGACCGAGCAACCACAAATACCCATCGTCGTCCAACTTCGCTCCATCACCGGCAAAGTATCGACCGGGAAAACGACTCCAATATGTCTCGCGATAACGCTTCTGGTCGCCCCACACTCCGCGCAACATGCCAGGCCACGGCTTCGTCAGCGTGAGATACCCGCCGCCGCGCTCCACTCGAGTTCCTGACTCGTCAACGAGCTCTGCGAATACCCCAGGAATTGGTGCAGTTGCCGATCCCGGCTTGGTCACCGTGACTCCCGGAAGTGGCGAAATCATGATTCCACCAGTCTCCGTCTGCCACCACGTATCGATGATCGGGCATCGACTCTGGCCGATGTGCTCGTGATACCACATCCACGCTTCGGGATTAATTGGTTCACCCACGCTTCCAATCAAGCGAAGCGACGAAAGATCGTGCTTTGCGGGTTCTTGTGTTCCCCACTTCATGTAGGTGCGAATCGCCGTCGGTGCCGTGTAGAAAATCGTCACGCCGTACTTTTCGATGATCGACCAGACGCGATCATTGGCGGGGAAATTCGGAACGCCCTCATACATCACCTGAGTCGCGCCGTTGGCAAGCGGTCCGTAGACGATGTAACTGTGGCCCGTCACCCAACCAACGTCAGCCGTGCACCAGTAGATGTCGGTGTCGGGCTTGTGATCGAACACGTACTTGAAGGTGTACGCGACGTGCGTGAGATAGCCGCCCGTCGTATGCATGATTCCCTTGGGTTTGCCCGTGGTGCCCGAGGTGTAGAGCAAGAACAACAGCTGCTCTGCATCCATCGGCTCTGCTGCACAGACTGCATCTGCCTTAGCCATCTCCTCGTGGTACCAATGGTCCCTACCCGACTTCATCTCGACCGGATTGTTCCCGCGACGAACCACCACAACGCTTTCGATCGAAGGTGTCGACTTGAGCGCCTCATCGGCTTGGGTCTTGAGTGGGAAGACCTCCCCACGTCGCCAGCCACCGTCGGCGGTGATCAAGACCTTTGCTTGCGCGTCGTTGATGCGATCTGCGAGTGCCTGCGCGGAAAACCCTCCAAAGACGACGCTATGGGCAGCACCAATGCGTGCGCACGCAAGCATCGCAACCGCCGCTTCCGGGATCATCGGCAGGTAGATGTTGATGCGGTCACCCTTCTCGACCCCAAGCGACTTCAACACGTTCGCGAACCGCTGTACTTCGTCAAGCAGCTGGGAATACGTCACGGTTCGGGTATCTCCAGGCTCACCTTCCCAATGGAACGCGACCTTTTCACCCTTCCCTGCGATGACATGACGATCGAGACAGTTATAGGAAACGTTCAACGTTCCGCCGACGAACCATTCGCTGAAGGGCAGGTCCCACTCGCACACTTTCGTCCAAGGAGTGCCCCACGTGACATTCTCTCGGGCCTGTCGAGCCCAGAAGGCCTCGTGGTCACTTTCGGCTTCAACGAAGAGATCGCGATTGTTCGCGTGCGCAGTTGCAACGAACGATGCAGATGGCGGGAACTTTCGTTGCTCGAAAGAAAGTGCGTCAATCGCGTGCTGACCCTCGGTCATCGTGTCCTCCACCTTCTCTGTACCTGCGGTGTACACCTGCGAGACTAGTCACCACCCATGAACGCCGCCCCAGTCGCTACCGAAACCCATACTCGATTCACGGGACTGGATTGGCTCCTCTCAATTGGTATGGCCATCACGTGGGGCTCGTCGTTCATCCTCATCGACATTGCCATCGACCACTTCCACGTCGCAGTTGTTCCCCTTGGGCGAACAGCATTCGGCGCATTGGCGCTCATCTTTCTTCCGAGCTCACGCCAAAAGTTTGATCGTCGTGACTTGCCCGTTCTGTTCGTCCTCGGTGCCACGTGGATGGCCATACCCTTCCTTCTCTACCCGCTCGCCGAGCGGACAGTGACAAGCAGCATCACGGGAATGATGAACGGTGCGCTTCCTGTCGTCGTGGCAATCGTGACGGCGATCTGGACGAAGACGATGCCAAGTTCTCGTCGAATCATCGCGGTCCTCGTCGGGATCGCCGGAATCTTGCTGATTGCGCTCCCCTCAATTGACAGTGGCGACGCGGCGAGCCCAATCGGAATCGGGCTGCTCCTGCTTGCACTCCTGTCTTATGCAGTCTCCACGAACCTCGCTCGCCCACTTCAACAGAAATACAACCCGGCGGCGCTGATGTTGCGCGTGGAACTCGTTGCCTGCATCTACAGCCTCCCCTTTGGTATCTACGGGATGTCGCAGTCCACCTTCGCGTGGTCCTCATTCGTTGCAGTCGCAGCACTTGGCGCAATCGGCACGGGCTATGCGTTCACCTTGTTCTCGACGCTCCTGAAGCGCACAGGAATCGCGCGAAGCATGATCCCGACCTACTTCACTCCGGTCGTTGGAACGATCCTTGGTGTCGGCTTCAACAACGAACCGCTCGTTTGGTTGTCGGTCGCAGGCATGGGCGTAGTGGTGATCGCCGCCTGGCTCACGAGCTTGCCGGATCGCCGCTAGCTACCAACGACGACTTCGGCGACGGTGAATGCGCCGAGGCCACTGGGATCAAGCAACGCTTCGGCTTCACTGACTCGGCTTCGCATAATCATTGCTCGCACGTCTGGTTGAGACGCGTGGGCCTCCCAATACGTTCGGCCCTCCTCAACGGCGGCCGCGATTCCGTGTGACTCGAGAAAGGATGCTTGCAACATGAATCGCGCATCGGTCCCGTCAAAGACTTGATCCAGCATCACATCGCAGGTGATGTCTTGTAAGCCGACGTCCTTCAGATAGTGACCACCACGACCATGTTGTGCATACGTTCGCAGCCACTCCCGCCATCCAATCGTTGTGACGGTCTCCGTCGATGGACGTGCGTAATCAATCACAAGAAACCGTCCGCGACTAATTGACGCGATCGACTTCTCGACCCACCGACGCGCAACATCCTGAATCGGTGCCCGAGCACCGTGCGGTGCAGAGCTCGGCAGGTGTATCGGACCTTGAGACGGGTTCCGCAGCTCCTCACTGAAACCCGATGGTGTCGAGGCGATCCATGACTCCCTCCAGCCGCCATCGAACACCATCAAGCGGAATGGAAGGTTGTCAAGCAGCTCATTGGCGAGGACGACTCCAACGATTGGTTCCGCTGGAAATTCAGCAGTACTCACGATTCCGCTTGGATGTTGCCGACGTTGGGCTTCTGAGGCCTCGACCGCAACGTAATGGAGCGCATCACGGCATTCGAGCGAGGCAGCAAGTATCGATCGCGCAAGGGTTCCTGGTCCGGCGCCAACCTCGACGACGTCGAATTGATTTGGACGACCCAAGTCGTTCCACACCGCGTCGAGGTATTTACCGAGAATCAGCCCAAAGAGCGGACCGACTTCTGGCGAGGTGATGAAGTCACCGCGCCGACCCGCATGTCCCACCGTCGTGTAGAAACCGTGCGGCCCGTACAAGGCGATGTCCATGAACTCACTGAATGGGATCGCTCCGCCAGCCGCGAGGATCGCGGCGTGTAGGTCGTCAGCTGCCGAAGGCACCGGTGATACGCGCGAGATCACCGAAGTACATCGCGACGCCCGGCAGGACTCCGAGTACCAGCGTTGCAACCGTGCTGATGCCAAGCGCAAGACCGATGGAGGCTGGCGTGCGAATCGGGGTCGTGTCACCGTATGGCGCTGGCTTCATCCAGATCTCGCGCATGACGACGCCGTAGTACCCGAATGCGATCACCGAGTTCACTGCACCAATCACGGCAAGTCCGTAGCCCCAGCCGCTTCCGGAAGTCAGCAAGGCCTGGAACGCACCAAACTTTGCGATCCAACCACCGAGTGGCGGAATGCCGGCGAGTGAAGCAAGAAACACCGTCGCCGTCACCCCGAGCGCTGGTGCGTATGAGAACAATCCACCAAAGCTCTCGATCTGACCACTGCGAGTCTTGCGTGATACTGCGATGATGACTGCAAACATTCCGAGGTTCGTCGCCGCGTAGACGATCAGATAGACGACCACCGCGCGGAGCGCAGAATCAGCAACCCCATCCATTCCCGCGACCGCGAGCGGCATGAGGACGAATCCACCCTGGCTGATCGACGAGTACGCAATCATGCGAACGATGTTCGTCTGGCGCAGTGCAACGACGTTGCCTACGGTCATCGTGAGCGCAGCGAGCACCCACATGAATGGCTGCCAGACGTCGCTCGCCTGAGGGAATGCGACGTACAGCATCGTGACAAGCGCAACGAAACCAGCTGCCTTCGAGGCGACCGAGAGGAACCCGGTGATTGGCGTCGGTGCACCCTCGTAGGTGTCCGGTGCCCACGTGTGGAACGGCACGGCAGAAACCTTGAACGCAAAGCCGACGACGACGAACACGACTCCGAGCGCATAGACCGCGCTCATTGAGCCGTCGGTCGTGACGCTCTTGCCGAGATCGACGAGCAACGTCGAATTCGCTGCACCGTACAGAAGTGACATGCCGTACAACATGACCGCCGAGGCGAACACACCGAGCAGGAAGTACTTCATGCCGGCTTCATTGCTCTTTGCGTCGCGCTTGCGCCATGCGGCGAGCATGTATGCAGGAATCGAAAGGAACTCGAGTGCCACGAAGACCGTGATGAGATCGCGCGACGAAGCCATCATGACCATTCCCATCACGCTCGTGAGCAAGAGGAACCAATACTCCCCGCGCCAATACTCCTCTTCTTCCACGTGATTCGTCGACAACAGCACGATCACATACCCGACGATGAGGAACAGCGCCTTCAAGACGACGCTGAACTCATCCACGACATAGCGACCGTCGAACATCGAGCGCACGGGCGCATCCGACACCCCGAGGGTGAGAACGGGCAACAAGGCTCCAAGCAACGTGAATCCCGTCAGCGTTGACAGCACCCACTTGCGCGACTCATCCAAGAAGAGATCTGCGAGGAGGACGAGGCACAGCCCGCCTGCGAGGACGATCTCGGGTGCGAGCGCGTGGTAGTCGATGACCGGTGCCGACCACGCTGCGCTCAGAAGGACGTTCATGGACTGCTCAGCCTCCGAAGGCGCTCAACACGCCCTGCACAGCGGGATCGAAGATCGAAAACATCAGATTCGGCACGACGCCGAACACGAGGATCGCTATCAACAGCGGTGTCCACGCGATCCACTCGTACTTGTTCACATCGTGGAAGTGATGGTCGTCGTGGCCGTGCCCTGAGAACTCCGGCTTCGGCTCACCGAACGCGACACGCTGGAACAGCCAGAGGAGATACGCGGCGGCAAGCACCGTTCCGAGCGCGGCAATCACCATGTACACCCTGAAGGTGGTCTCGTTCAGTCCGTCAGCAGGGTTGTATGCCGACAGGATTGCCGGGAACTCACCCCAGAACCCGGCAAGACCTGGCAGGCCGAGCGAGGCCATGCTGGCGAACCCAAGGATCCAACCCATGCGTGGCATCTGCTTGAGGAGCCCACCGAGACGCTTGATCTCGAGTGTGTGGTAGCGCTCTTTCACGCTTCCTGCCACGAAGAACAACATGCCGGTGATCAGACCGTGGGCCACCATGCCGAACATGGCAGCATTCGTTCCGAACGGCGTCAACGTCGAGATACCGAGCATGACGAATCCCATGTGTGCAACCGAGGAGAACGCGATCAGACGCTTCATGTCGGTCTGGGCAAGACAGCCGAGTGCGCCGTAGATGATGCCAATGACGGCAAGTGCGCCAATGTACGGCGCCCATTCCTTGGCGGCCGTCGGGAGGATCGGGATCGCGATACGAACGAACCCGTACGTTCCGAGCTTCAGCAGGATCGCGGCCAGGATGACCGAGCCCTGTGTAGGGGCTTGGGTGTGTGCATCTGGCAACCACGTGTGGAAGGGGAACATCGGCACCTTGACGGCGAATCCGACGAACATTCCAGCGAAGATCCAGATCTGCAGGTTCTTGGCAATCGACGAACCGTTCTCGACGAGATACGGAATCGAGAAGCTTTCCGCACCAGTCTTAAAGAACAGTGCGAGGAACGCAACCAACATCAGTGCAGAACCGAACATCGTGTAGAGGAAAAACTTGAGCGATGCGTACTGACGGTTCTCGCCACCCCACACACCGATCATGAAGTACATCGGCAGGAGCACCAGTTCGAAGAACACGAAGAACAGAATGAGGTCCTGGGCGATGAACGTACCCGCCATGCCGGTCTGCAAGACCAGCATCAGGGAGAAGAACGCCTTCGGATTACCCGGTGACGGCACATGATCGAGGCTGTAGATCACGACGAGCAGCGTGATGACCATCGACAAGAAGTACAGCGGCAGGCTGATTCCGTCGAGGCCGATGAAGTACGAGCTCTTGATGAGCGGAATCCACTTGGTGTCGGCGACGAACTGCATCGTCCCCGCCTGATCGAAGTCGAAGCGCAGGAGCGTGAACACCCCGACGGCGAGAGTCGCCACGGAGGTGAGGACGGCAATGGCCTTGACCATCTGTTCCTCGGCCTTCGGCACGAGCATCATGAGCACAACTCCCACCAGCGGTAGGAATGTGCCGACGCTCAGCACCCAGTTGTCGTCACGGAGCATTTCCATGGCGTGTTCTCCCTTGGTTCTTTACTTACGTGTTGATAATGACGAGTACGAGGGCGGCAACGGCTGCGGCACTGAACAAGAGCGCGCCATATTGCCCGACTTTTCCTGACTGGAGCGGCTGCACTGCCCCACCGACACCCTTGGTCGCCTTGCCAGAGTTGTTCACCGTTCCATCGACGAGTCGCTGGTCGACGACGCGATAGAGCCAGCCAGACGCGCCACGAGAACCTTTCGATACCCCGTGCAGAACGCCGTCGAGAACGTTCTGGTTGAACCAGTACGCCGCTGCAGCAATCGGACCAGCAACGGCCCGCACGATCACGTTCTCATAGAGCGCGTCCAAGTAGTACTTGTTGACGAGCAGACGATGTCCGGCTCCCAGCAGCTTGTTGCGCTGGGTCAAGCCGACCAGCGCAGGATTGCGCTTCGTGAACAGCGCAACGCTGAGCAACCAGCTCAGCACGATGCCAGCGAACACGATGCCAAGAGACAACGCGGCCTTCGACCACTTGAACTTGGCGTGTTCCAGCTGCGGCGCAAAACACACACCCTTCTCGGGAGCCTCGCTGCCACACGGGGACTTGCTGTGTCCCTCTTCGGCAGTTGGCAACACCACAACGCGGTTCTCACCCGGACCACCGTGTGCAATGTCAACGACCACTTCGGGTCGCGGCTCGACCCACTTCTTTAACAACTCAAACTTCTCGCCGAACGGCGTCGCGTTCAGGAAGCCTGACGACAATGCAAGTACGGCGAGAATCATCAGTGGTCCGGTGATGAGCAAACCAGACTCGCGCGGTCCGTGACTTGCGTGGTCGTCATGGTCGTGGGCATCAGCATGATCATCGCCGTGGGCATCGTGGTGATCGGTTGCATGCTCATCGTGGTGCTCGCCCGCTGACGCTCCACGTGGCT
>JBBANV010000041.1:9420-10608 GCA_040401775.1 Ilumatobacteraceae bacterium | reverse complement strand
GGCAATGGAACGATGAGTTCGATCTTGAGCGAATAGGTGATGTCGGTTCCACCACCCGATGGCACGAAGGTGTACGCGCCATCGATTACCCGCATGATGTCGCCCTCCACGAGAGACCAGGAGATGCGTTCAGGGGCTTGCGAATAGTCGTAGGAGAGCGTGTAGTGGGTACTTCGTCCAAGCGCACTGGCGCGATACTCCACTTTCGTCGCGCGGCCACCGGCATCACGCTCGAGCACATTGGCTTCCTTCACGTCACGCGCCCACTCCGGGTACCGCTCGAAGTCGACCGCAATGTCGAAACAGTGCGAGGGGGGCGCAGCGACGTGTTCGGTTTCGGTCGCTTGGTCGATCACGCTGGCAAGGCTAGTTGGTGGTGCGCAGCGCAGTTGCCAGGCGGGAAACGAGCACCGAGTAGTCGAACTCGGCCACCGCACGGGCGCGAGCCGCCATACCCATCGATGTGCGCAAAGTGGAATTCGTCAACAACGTGGACAACCGCTCAGCCGTGTCGTCCACGTTCCGTGGGTCGCGAACGACATACCCGGTGCGTCCATCTTCGACTGCCTCCGCCGCACCCCCACTGTCACCCGCAATCTGGGGAATTGCGCACGCCGCGGCTTCGGCAAAGACGATGCCGAACCCCTCCTGCTCGAGGCCACCCCAGCGATTTCGGCACAGCATCATGAACGCATCGGCGCATCCGTACAGTGCCGGAAGGTCTGCGTCTGCCACGCGCCCAAGCAGACGCACCGGAGCATCGAGCTCGTTGATGAGCCTTTGCAGCCGATCATGTTCGCGCCCCGTGCCGCCAATCAGCATGGTGATGCCGTCAAGGCTGGAATTGCTGCTCGTCCCGCCGACAACACGGGATGCCGCCGCCAACTTGGCCACCGCACGAATCGCCACATCAAATCCCTTTCGGGGCACCAAACGACTCACTCCCACCACGAGTGGTGCGTGTGGCGACACTCCGAACTTCTCCCGAGCGGCCCGTCTCGCCGAGTCGTCGAGCGGCACGAAGCGTTGCGTGTCAACTCCTGGAGGAATCTGCACCACGTCATGCGACCCGTGTGCAGGTGTATCCGTTCCCCACATCGCGCGAATTGCCTCTGCCGCCGGGTACTGGCCCGACGCAAACACGTGGGTAGCCCCTCGCAGAACTCGTGCCAGGGCTTGACGTGATGC
>JBBANV010000041.1:2554-9320 GCA_040401775.1 Ilumatobacteraceae bacterium | reverse complement strand
GGCAGCGTCGGCATGCGGACTGGTGAGTACTGCAAACGACGCCGGATCGAGCCGTCGCCACAACTCCCACAACATGTTCTGAATACCACCAACCTTCGGTGGAAAGTCGTTCGTAACGAGTAGATGCTTCACGCACACACCAATTCGCCGAGTGGACTCACGTCACGTACTCGCCGCTGAGGAGGTCGGTACGGCCAAGCTTTCTTGCCGCCCACTGTGCGTGCTCACGCAGCAAGTCATCTTCACCGTTGAGATATCGAGCGAGTGCCAACGCCACGTCTTCATTCTCGCCGAGGTTGCTGTTTCCAAGGATGATGAGCGCGTTTCGTCGCACCCACCGCGGGTTTCGATCCGCCACGTACCACTCATCGCAGATCTCGAGTACCCGAGCGTCCGTTCCGGTGAGAATTTCCAGAGCGTCCACCACGTTGCGCGATGCGCCGTTGGCGACGTCGAGCGCGATGGCACCGCGCCGAGTCGGCGGGCATACTTCTTGACAGTCGTCGCATCCATATATACGTGTTCCCAGGGCATCGCGGAATGCAGGGTCGAATACCCCGGGCTTCTGAATCAACCACGCCAAGCACTTACGTGCATCAACCACACCTGGAGCGACGATTGCACCAGTCGGACAGGCATCTACACAGCGACGACACGCCCCGCAGCCATCGGCCACGTCTCGATGAGTGGGCGACAACTCTGCAGTGGTTACCACACAGCCGAGCACGAACCAGCTGCCAAGCCCCTCCAGCAGGAGATTTGCGTTCTTGCCGTACCAACCAAGCCCGGCACGGTACGCAACCTCGCGATCGACGATCGAGTTGTCGTCGGCAAACACGGTGGCACGATGCCCATCACGTTTCAGTCGTATCGCCGCCACGCGAAGTGCGTCGCGGAGCGGTTCGTAGTGATTTCGCCAGGCATAGCGGGCAACTCGCGCCGGCAACATGGGCACGCCACTTTCATCGCCACCTACGGCGTGACCGACCGAATCCCCCGTTGTCGGCTCCGCTTGGTAGTACGAGCGCGCAGCAACGATGATGCTCTTGGCTCCGGGTACCGACATGGTTGGCGTCGTCGATCGTTCTGGATTTCGGAACGTGAACTGCATACCGTCAGCCATACCCGACGCGATACGAGATTCAATTGCTTCACGCGCTCGCGTGAGCGGTTCTGCCGTGGTGATTCCAACACGATCCGCGCCAGCGCCACGAATCAATCGCATCAGCTCCTCGCCGTACGACGTTGCTCCATCCACGAAGCCGAAGGCTACGAACACTCCAACAATCGCACCGTACCTGCCATGAAACGCGCATCAATCCCCATCTGACGCTGGCGACCTACGTGTCTGGAGGTTAGGCGCTGCGTTGATGACGCAAGCCGGGCGTGAGTCCGGCTTTTGCCAAGGCAGCCAGGGTGCGCAACTCTTCGTAGTCGAAGATCACCGCTTCGGGCTCGCCACACAACATCGGCACGATGCAGTCGTCGCATGCCGAGGTTTCACGCATGATGCAGGTATCGCACGAGATGGTGATGGATGTGGAGTGTTGTTGCATGTTTCCACCGTGACCAAGGGGTGTACGGAGGTTCATCCCAGTACGCGCAACCTTGCTACACCCCACTGTCATCATTGTCCTCGTGAGCATCGACATCATCGAAGACGGCACCCCGTGTGATTACTGCGGCACGCTCATCATGTTTTATGACGACGACTTCACGCTCTGCCCCGAGTGTGGCAACGAGTTTTGGAACATGGACTACACCGGCGAATTTCCGGGTGATCGTCCCGACCGCATCTGAGCCACAGTCCCCGGCGAAACCTCCGCACTCGCCCGCCAAGGTCACGTCACAATCGGGTTCGGTGCGTGCGTAATCACTTCCATGACCACATCGACTCCCACCACATCCATCAGCAGCGACCTTCTTCCCACCGTGCGCAACATCGACGAAGCACGCGACATGTGCCGCGACTTCGCGAGTGTGCTCACCGTCGGACCGGAACGGCATGAAGTGTCCGACTTCGGGCATCCCGATCACAAGATCGTCTCCTTCGACGACATCACCGTGTCGTATGCGGGCTATCGAGCACCCACCTTCGATCACGTGCGAGACATCGTGACATGGGGCCAAGGTCGCTCCAATCTCCTGGTGCACTGTCATGCAGGAATGTCGCGTAGCACTTCATCGGCTTGGGGGATCGCAATCGCAAACGGTTTCGATCCGCAGGAGGCGTACGACCTCCTCAGAAACAATCACCCGATCGAGCGTCACCGCACCTGGAATCCCCGACCGGACGCCACGACGATCATGCGGCAACGCGCGTTCATCCCCAACGAACTCGTACTCAAGCACCTCGAGAAGTTCCTGGGACTCCGCAGCGGAACGTTGCGTGAGATTGCAGCCAACGGCAGCGCTATTGCGCCACTGGACCGTTGACGTCGATCTGCAGTCGATGTGCCGTGCCACCACGCGGCAACGCATGCATTACCGCGTCGGCGCGACTCGGATCAACGAGGCACGCCATGGTCGGACCTGATCCCGACAACCACGAGGCGTACGCGCCAGCCGCGATGGCTGCGTGCATTGCATGTTTGGTGTCGGGAACTATCGCCAGCCGCACATCTTGATGCAATGTGTCTCGAGTGGCTTCGGCAAGTGCCGAAACATCGCCCGTGACCATTGCGGCGACGAACAGCGACGATCGCGAGATGTTGGAGACGGCATCAGCAAGACTCACCATCGGATTCAACTTGGTACGCGATTCTTTGGTGGACGTCGTGTTTTCTGGAACCCACACCACGACGTCGGCATGAACGGCCACGGGGACGCGAATCGCCCGTTCGCCGGCAGCCACGGTGAGTCCACCAAGCGCCGAAGCTGCGGCGTTGTCGGGATGGCCCTCAAGCTCACTTGCAACCGCGAATGCAGCGAGTCGGGCCTCGAGTGAGTTGGCCGCAACCACACCGTCACGCTGCGCAATCGCCAGTAACGCTCCGCCGACTCGGGCCGCTCCACTAAAACCAAGTCCGCGACCCATCGGAATGCGATCGTGCGACCAGATGGTGCCGACACCACCGTGTCGCGCGAATGCGACGGCTGCCGGATGATGGGCATCACAGTTGCGCGCGTTGCTCGGCTGGTGCGGTTGCGCGAGACCAACCTCCAGGTACATGCTGAGTGCCAGTCCGAGCGTGTCGAAGCCAGCCCCGAGGTTCGCCGTGCTCGCGGGAACCGATATTCGAATCACGAATTCAGCGTAGTTTCGGCGATGAAGGCATCCAGTGTTGCTCGCGCCGTGCCGCTGTCGATTGCCGCCGTGGCCAACAATGCTCCGTTCGCCAGGTCGCGAGCCGCACCTGCCACCACCAGCGCCGCCGCAGCGTTGAGCACCACCACATCACGAATGGGACCACGAAGTCGAGACTCCAATACTTCTCGCACGATGACGGCGTTCTGCGCTGGATCACCGCCCCGCAAGTCGTCGTTGGTGGCACGAGGGAGACCGATACTTGCACCGTCCACGGTGATCAATCCAGCTTCGGTGTCGCTCACATGGTTGGGGCCAGCCAACGACAACTCATCGAGCCCACCGTGACCGTGCACCACCCAGGCGCGCTTGGTTCGCGTGGCAAGTGCGCGAGCCATGATGTCGACGCGTCCCGAGTCGGCCACCCCCACCAACATGTACGACACGGGTGCCGGGTTGGCCATCGGCCCCAGCAAGTTGAAGATGGTCGGAACTCCCAGTTCGCGACGAATCGGCCCCACATGGCGAAACGCAGGGTGAAACGCTGGAGCAAACGCAAACCCAACACCCGTCTTGGCGACACTTCGGGCCACTTGCTCTGGCGATTGCTCGATTCGCGCCCCAAGAGCTTCGAGCACGTCTGCAGTTCCACACTTGCTGGAGGCTGATCGATTGCCGTGCTTGCATACGGGCACGCCGACACCGGCCACGACGAAGGCCGCCATGGTGGATACGTTGACGGATCCGCTCTTGTCGCCTCCCGTGCCCACGATGTCGATGGACTTCTCGGCGATCTCCGATGGCAACGGAATCGGCGTCGCGGCGTCGCGCACCGCCCGCAAGAAGCCACTGAGTTCACCCTCCGTTACATCACGCTCGTTATAGGCAAGGAGGAACCGGCGAATGTCCTCTGGAGACATACGCCCCTGCAGTATTTGCTGCATGAGGTCGCGCGCGGACTCACGCGTGAGTGGATGTGCATCACGTTGGGGGTGTGCCACCGCACGAAGGCTACGAGCGTTGCCAACTGCTCACTCCGTCAACACCTGGATGGTCCGACAGAATAGAGAGCTGTGTCTGGCATCGTCGTAAGCGAACTGGAGTACGGACCTCCTGGCGGCGATCAGTTGTTCTTCGACGTGAGCTTCCGAGTAGCCCCCGGGGAACACGCAGCAATCGTCGGCGCAAACGGGGTTGGCAAGAGCACCATCCTGCGAATTCTCTCGGGCCAGATCGAAGCCGACGCGGGTGAATTCTCCATCAACGGAACGATGCTGTACATGACCCAGGACGTCGGTATGTCGCGTCCCACCGACACGTTGCGCGAGATGCTGATCGAAGTTGCACCACCCGCGTTGCGTGAGGCTGGTCGGGAGTTGGTACGTGCCGAACGCGCGATGCACTCCGGCGAGGACGACGGCATGGCCTACGCCACAGCGTTGTCGAACTGGGGCGACCTTGGCGGCTACGAGTTGGAGTCACAATGGCAGGCTTCCGCCCAACGAAGCGTCAAGAGCCAAGTGGACGACGTCTTCACGCGTTTGGTCTCGGAACTTTCTGGTGGAGAGCGCAAGCGACTCGTACTCGACTTGCTGCTGCACTCGGGAGCCGACGTACTCCTGTTGGACGAACCCGACAACTACCTCGACATTCCCACGCGTCAATGGTTGGAGGACGAACTTCGGTCGTGTCCGTCCACCATCTTGATGGTCAGCCACGACCGCACACTCTTAGAACGTTGTTCGAACAAGATCATCGCCGTTGAAGGCTCTGGCTGCTGGGTACATGGTGGATCATTCGCCTCCTTTCCGGAGGCACGCGAGAAACGACAGGAGTTGCTGGGAGACGATCTCAAACGATGGCACGAAGAAGAGCGTCGCCTGTTCCACCATATGAAGATCATGAAGCAGCGTGCCGCGCAGAATTTCAAGAACGCCACGAAGGCGAACGCGGCAGAAACCCGTTGGGAAAAGTTCGTCGCCGCCGGCCCGCCACCGCCGCCGGTACCCGACCAACAGATCTACGTTCGGCTTCGTGGCGCCGATGCAGCGCGTCGTGTTGCACAACTCAACGGCGTGTCGATGCTCGATCTGTTCCGTCCGTTCTCCGACGAGATTTACCACGGTGAACGTGTGGCGCTCATTGGCCCCAACGGCACGGGCAAGACCCACCTTCTCAAGGCACTCTCGCAGGAACTCACCCCAACCGCCGGCGAGGTTCGCTTTGGGCCACGCACGTCAGTTGGCGTTTTCACCCAAATCAACAACCGCCCCGACTTTCTCGGGCGGGAGTGCATCGACATCGTGCACGATCGCATCTCCGACGAAGAGCGTGCGATGAAGACACTGGCTCGCTACGGCCTGCGCAATCAGGCACGCCAGAAGTTCGAGACTCTGTCGGGAGGCCAGAAGGCGCGGTTGGAAATCCTCCGCCTCGAGATCGAAGGACACAACGTACTGCTACTCGACGAGCCAACCGACAACCTCGACATTGAATCCTCGGAGGCACTGGAGAAGGCCCTCGATGGCTTCGAGGGAACGGTGGTTGCTGTTAGCCACGACCGAACGTTTCTGGCGCAGTTTGACCGCTACATCATGATCACAGATGCCGGGGAGGTCTACGCACTCCCCGACTTTGACGTCGCCTTACGTGGGCTCCAAAAGCCCGATCAATTGGCAACTTTGAAACTTGCAAAAGCCCTGCACGAATAGCTCGATCTCACGCCGACAAAAGAACATCCGCCGGCAGACCCACTTTCGCAGGCCCACCGGCGGATGGTGGAACGATTCACTCCGTTGGATTTAGAGCGTGCTCAAATCCACGGTTGGCGGAACGATCACTGCGTCAATGACATGGATGACGCCATTGCTGGCGGCGACGTCCACGGTCACCACGTTTGCGCCGTTGACCATCACACCCATGTCGGTGGTGATGGCAATGGTCGATCCTTCGACGGTTGCCACATCACCAGCAGTGACATCCGAGGACATCACCTTTCCTGGCACGACGTGATAGGTGAGGATTGCGGTCAACACTCCGACGTTCTCCGGCAACAGCAACTTCTCGAGCAAGCCCTCTGGGAGAGCAGCAAACGCTGCTTCGGTTGGAGCAAACACGGTGAATGGACCTTCGCCCTGGAGCGTTTCAACGAGACCGGCTGCCGAAATTGCCGCGACCAGCGTGGCGAAATCCGGGTTGGCGCTTGCAACGGCGACGATGTCCTCAGTTGCAACGACTTCTTCAGCAACGGTGTCCTCGGCGACGGTGTCTTCCGACGTTTCGTCGTCGGAGCCGCAGGCCGCAAGTGTGAGTACTGCTGCAACTGCAACCGCAAATACTTTCTTCATGATGTTTCCTTTGTGTTTTGGGGGTAAATGTGGCGGTTTGCCACTCGCCATACCGTAAAGGCAATCTCGCTCCTCCGTCACGCTTTTCAGCGAGACAAGCGACACCATGCCGGTGCGACATGAGACACGCTCGCATCTGCACCCAACGGAACAGCCGTACGAACGTACTTCC
>JBBANV010000041.1:0-2454 GCA_040401775.1 Ilumatobacteraceae bacterium | reverse complement strand
CTCGACCAGAAGTTGGATCTGCGATTTGACTCACTCGCAAAGCAAATTCAGATCTTCTCCTGGGTCGGCGGTGGAATAGCAACCATCATGGCAAGCGCCATCCTGCTGCTGATCAGCCGGAGTCTCTAGCGAGCAAGAACCTAGGCGTCGTTACAGACCCATACGTCGCTACGGACCTGGGCGTCGTTACTGACTCAGGCGTCGTCGCGAAGATCGGTGAGCAGCTCGGCAACGGTGAAGTCGGGCAGTTCGATCGCCTCGAGGTAGTTCGGGTGATCGCATCGCACCTGCACGCCGCCCTTGGCGAACTGGGCCACCTGTTCGGGGGTGAACTCGAAACGCACGTAGTGCACGGCGGCGGTTACGGTCTCACGAGTGAGACCCTCCGCGTGTTGCTCGTCCACAACGCTGCGAACCTGCGTTCCGTCAGCGAGGTGGATGACGATGGAGCGCTCGATACCGACGAGCTTTGGCAACCATTCACGCATCTGATCCTCGGTGGTCAACTCGATGAAGAGCGTCGCACACAACTGACCCGGCTCCGGAATCATCGGGTTGAATGCCTTCAACTCCTCCATCACGCCTTCGTCGGTGACGACACGCTCGACGCGGAGCATCTCTTGAATCTGGTTGAGCATCGTTGCGCGGTTTTCGAACGACACGGTGACGACGGTGCCGAGGTGGAGTCGACGGCGACGCTTCAGTTCGATCACGTTGGCACGTGACGCTTCGCGAACACGCTCGTACGCACGATGGTCGAGAATGTCGTTCAGGCTCAGTTTGCGGGTTTTCATATCGGTGGACATGGGGGGTGTCTCCTTGGTTGTTGGGGTGTGATTGTTTTCGGTAGGACTCGAGTTATTCAGCGTCGAGGCCGTACGCCTTGGCAACCACCTGCAACGGGTGCAGTGGCTCCACACCGGCTTGTTCGGTGATTGCGGTGTTGGCGAGGTGGCAGTCACCAGCGACGACATCGCCGTTGGCGTCCTTCACCATCTCACCCAACTTCTTGCCGATGGGGATGCTGAGCTCGGCATTTTCGGCGCGTAAGCCCCACATGCCATCGATACCCGAGCATTGCTGCACGAGCTTGATCTTGGCTCCCGTGAGCTTCATGAGGTCACGACTCTTCAAGCCGATGTTTTGGGCGCGCAGGTGGCACGGCGTGTGATACGTGATGGTTTCGGGAACCGTTCCACTGAACTCGGTGTCGAGGGAGGATCCTTCCGTCTTGTGCACCTTCATGAGGTACTCCGCAGCGTCGTACGTGTGTTCCGAAACGAGCTGGGCATCCGGACCGCCCACGTAGTCGAGGTAGTCCTTCTTCAGCACGTAGCTGCACGTTGGCTGCGGCACCACGATGTCGTTGCCCTTGCGAACTTCGGCAGCCAGCGTTGCCACGTTGTCAACCGCAACCTTGGTGAACTTGGCCATGTCTCCGCTGTGCAGATACGGCGCACCACAGCATCCGGCGTCGGTGAGTGAGCATTCGATGCCGTTGTGTTCGTACACCTTGACGAGGGCTTTGCCGATTGCCGGCTCCTGATACTCCACCAAACATGTGGGGAACACCGTCACCTTGCCTTGTTTCTTGCCAACGCGAACCTTCGGTCGCTTGTTGAACCATGTGGAGAATCGCTCGCGCGCAAACTTCGGCAACAAACGCACACTGGAGATTCCGGCGGTGGCTTCCACCGCCTTGCGGATGAGTGAGCCCGGCTTGGCGCCCATCACCTTGTTGGTGAGCTTCACGGTGGCAACCGACACCTTGCCGATGGCATCGGTGTTGCCCATGAATGCAGTGGTCGCTTTGTCGCGAAGGGTGACTTGACCGTTGGCGCGACGCATCGCGTCGGCGCGAAGCATCAAACGTGGGAAGTCGAGTGCCCATTCGTGCTGGCCCGGTATGTACGGGCAGTTGACGTAACACAGCTTGCATTGGAAGCACTCGTCGATGACGTGGTCTTGCTGGGCCGGCGTCATCTTTCCGGCGTCTTGATCGTCGTGACGGTCGATGTAGTCGAACAGCGTCGGGAATGATGGGCAGAACTTGAAGCACAGACGGCAGCCGTGGCACAGGTCGTACACGCGAGTGAGCTCGGCGCGAGTATCGGCCTCGTCGAGGTACATCGGGTGGTGTGGGTCGTAAGTGATGGTCATGGAGAATCAGTCTGTGCGGCGCACGATGGCGCGATGGGTATGTCTGTGGAACTCAGGGGAAACGTGATGGATGCGAGTTTGTTGACCCGAGCGACAACGGGGGGAGCTGAACGCTCGGGTCAACGAAACCTGATTAGGCGAGAGCCTTCAGACCCTCACCGAATCGGCCAGCATGGCTCTTTTCGGCGCGGGCGAGAGTCTCGAACCAGTCGGCGATTTCGGCAAAGCCTTCGTCGCGTGCGGTCTTGGCGAAGCCCGGGTACATCTGCGTGTACTCGTAGGTCTCGCCGGCGA
>JBBANV010000040.1:1635-10679 GCA_040401775.1 Ilumatobacteraceae bacterium | reverse complement strand
GGTGACGCCAAACGCCACGAGTGCAACAGGATGTGCATCGTTGCGGATGGCGGCCCACATCACGCTCGTGCCGTAGACGGCGGCCGAGAGCATCCACCAGGTGACGAAACGGCGGTCGATTGCGACCGCGGGTGATGCGGCACCCGGCTCGATGCCCGTCACGTGAGTGATTGCAGCGTGCGAATGAACGCCGGCCCCACCACCACGATCATCAACGCGGGCAACACGCACAACACGGTGGGGAACACCATCTTCATTGCCAACTTGGCGGAGTTCTCTTCGATTGCTTGGCGCCGGCGGCGTCGCGCGGTGGCAGCTTGCTGACGCAACACCGTTGCCAAAGGTGCGCCGATTCGTTGATTCTGTCGAATGGCGGCAACGAACATCTGCATGCCCGGTGTTGGCGTGCGATCCAACATCTGTGCGATGGAAACATCACGCGACACGCCGAGCGCGACACGATCCAACACAGCTCGAAACTCGTCGGCGAGCGGCGACGTATGGCGGTTGGCGTAGATGTTCATCGCTGCTTCCAACGTGAGGCCTGCCTCGACGCACATCACCATTTCGCCGAGGGCATCCACCAGCTCGCGCTCCACGGAGTTTCGTCGAGCATCCTCCTGGCGTCGCGCACGCCACACCGGGGTTTGCCACGCCACGAACATGAGCAAGAAGGCGAGTGCAACACCAACCACGTCGGGTCGCGCCCACACCATCAGCACGCCAACTACGCTCGCGGCGGCAACCAACCACGTACGTCGCTTCCAATAGTCGAACGAAATCTGGATCTTCTTCCCGCGAATCAACGGCAGCCGACCCGCTTGCACGGTCATGAGTGCAGCAGCACCACCAAACAACACCGACGCAGCCAACCGCATCTATGCCACCACTTCCGGGTTGCCGAGATGTCGCAGCCAACGCCAACCCACGAAGGCGAGCGCCGTTGCACCCACCGACATCCTCTGGCCGAGCGGATCGGTAATCAACGGAGTTGCATACCCCGGATTGAGAATGGACACCGCCACCAACACCAAGGGCGGCAACGCCAAAAGCACCTTGGCGCTCAAACGATTGTCGGCGGTGAGGGTCTGGATGTCGCGACGGAGGCGGTCTTCTTCCTCGATCGTGGTGTGTACACCCTCGAGCGTTTCCACCAGCGACCCGCCGTGTCGCGACTGCAGTCCGATTGCCGATGCCACCACTCCGAGGTGGCGGTTACCTTCCTTTTGGCTCACCTGCAGCAAGGTGTCGCTGAGAGGAGTACCCAAACGCGACTCTTCCAGTGCCTCGACGAAGATCGACCGCAAGGGTTCGGTGATGGATTCCGCAACTTCCGTCATCGCCGCGTTGATGTTGCGACCGATACGAAGGTGACCCACCACCAACTCCAGTGCGGGCGCAAGCTGCGACGACAGCAGCTCGTTTCGCTTGCGCTGATGGCGCGTGCGGAGAGGATGCGGCAACGAAATTCGCAGTGGCGCACGGGCTGCTTGCTCGGGCGGTAGCAGGCCGGCAATTTGTCGCATGCGTCGCACCGACCCGCGATCCTGCAAACGGAGTCGCACCTGTTGCGTGGCGAATGCTGCGCTAGTGGCAAATGCGAGCGAGGCGGCAAGACGGTTCATGGCTAGGTGAGTGCCACGTGTCGAGCGCCGAGGCGCGATGATTGCAGACCGGTCGACACCAGCTCGGGCAAGGTGCGTTGGCTGCCGGAGGGGTAGGTGGACCTCGAAAACAAGTCCGATGTGGAAATGGTGTCGCCTTCCATTCCCACCACTTCGGTGATTTGTGAGACGAAGCGTCGACCCAGTGGATCGCGCACCAAGTGCACGAGAACGTCGATGGAGTTGGCAACTTGCTCGCGAATTGCGCGCAACGGCAGATCGGTGCCGCCGAGCATCACCATGGTTTCCACGCGGCGGAGTGCATCGCGAGGGGAGTTGGCGTGCACCGTGGACAGTGAACCTTCGTGGCCGGTGTTCATCGCCTGCAACATGTCGATGGTTTCCGAACCGCGAACCTCACCCACGATGATGCGGTCCGGTCGCATGCGCAAGGCATTGCGAACCAGGTCACGCACCAACACCTCACCCCGACCTTCGGCATTTGGGGGACGAGTCTCCAGTCGCACCACGTTGTGCATGTGGGGTGTGAGTTCCACCGCATCCTCGATGGTGACGACACGTTCGTCGACACCGACGAAACCCGAGAGCAGATTCAGCAACGTGGTTTTCCCGGTTCCCGTACCGCCGGATACCAACAAGTTGAGTTTTCCTGCGACGGCCTGTTGAAGGAAGGTCGACGCTTCGGGGGACAACGCCTTTTGCCGCACCAGGTCGTCCACGGTGAAACCCGCGGCGTGAAACTTGCGGATGGTGATGGCAGGACCATCCACCGACAACGGCGGTAGCACCACATTGAGTCGCGAACCGTTCAAGAGTCGTGCGTCGACCATCGGGGATGCCTGATCCACCCGACGTCCCGATGCCCGCAACATGCGGTCGACCACGCGCCGCAAGTGATCCTCGTTTTCGAACACACGTTTGGACTGGCTGATGGTGCCGGACCGTTCTACATATATACGGTCGGCGCCGTTGACCATCACCTCGGAAATGCTGGGGTCGTCGATGAGGTCCTGAATGGGGCCAAAGCCGAGGATGTCGGCGATAACGGCACGGCGGAGGAACTCCTTATCTATGTCGGTTGCGGCAAAGCTCGGGTTGCGAAACAGGCGGTTGAGCTCGGCTTCGGCCTGGGTGCGCAGCCAGTCGTCCGACATGCTGGCCCGATCGGGCAACGACGAAAGGTGTGAGCGCACCTGCGACGTGAGCTCCTGAAGCTCGTGTTGCAAGCGCAACCAGACTTCGTCGACGTTCTCCGTCGATGGTTCGGGGGCAACATCGATTCGCTCTTGTTGCAGGGCTCGGGCGCGCAGGCTCATCGCTACAACTTTCGCTTCCACCAGAAATTCATCCGCTTGCCGAGCGTGACGCCCAGCAGGGAGTCGGCAAACGATTGCACCGAATCGGAAATGTGCGACTCCGGATGCGAATCCATCAATGGTGTTCCCGCATTGAGCGAAGCTGGTATCAAGGAACTGTCGGGAATGTTCAGCGAAATGGGGAATCCAAGGCGTGTCTCCACGTCGGTCATGCTCAAACCCGAGCGAGCCGTGCTGCGATTGACGGCGAGCGACACCCGGTCGGTGGGAAGGTTCAGAACCCGCATCGTGTCGAGCAATTTGCGCGCCGCTTGCACCGATGCAACATCCGTGGTGGTCACCAGCAACACCCGTGACGCCATCTCCATCGCATCGACGGTGAAGTCGCTCAGGCCCGGACTGGTATCGAACACCACCGGGCGATTCAGCGAGAACAGCCGTTGGTTCACCGAACGCATATCGGTGGCGTACACACCGTCGGCAGCGATGTGCGAATCCGGTCCACACAGCAGAGCAAGCTGTGCACCGTACGGCGTGAACATGCCCTCCAATTCGGTGGAGGAGTCTTCGCGAAAACGGCGGGCAACGTCGTGCAGTCGAAATGCGGGACGCACGCCGAATGCCCACTCCACGTCGCCGGTGTAGGTATCGAGATCCACCAATACCGAAGGTGTGCGCTGGGCGAAGGCAAGCGCCAAGTTGGATGCAATCGCCGTTTTGCCCGAGCCACCCTTGGGTGACACGACGGTGACGATCGGTGGAAGTCGATCGGCGGCAACTCGCTGCGGATCCATGGTGATGGTCATCGGCCCACCAACCACAACTGCTCGTTGTGTGCAGCCATCAAGACGGCGGCGAGCGAATCGCGGAGCACCGCGATGGTGATCACGGATTCTTCCGACGGCTGCACCTCGTCGATCGGAGGCGAGTCGAGCACCACGGCATCGCGCGATATCAATCGAGCCCCGGTGTCGCCGAGTGCGTAGATATCCAACGTGTTGCCCGAGATGCGCACGGCACCCGACCATTGCTGTGATGGCAACCGCACGGAGGTAACGAGATACTCGGGGCCGACGGCGGCCACTTGATTTCGAGCAAACGAGCTGGGGCTGAGCTGCTCGCCGGCGGAATGTTCGCTGGCAAGTACACCGTCGGGGATGTCGTCGAGTGAGTCGAACGAATTGTCGGCACGCGCCTCGGCAGGAAGCGACCGAACCGTCGCCACATTGCGCACATCGATGGATGACGATCCTTTGGGCATGCCCCGTGTAATCACCACCACGTCCACACGGGATTCGGCGTCGGCAGTGTCGTCGCTGCGCGGAATCAGCATCCACGACCCACCCAACACGAAAGCGAAGGAAAGGACGGCGGGTAGGTATTTGCCAATACGTCGTTTGGTGGTCATGAACAATCTCCTGTGTTGTCGTAGGCGCAGATGGCCCAGGTGGTGATTCCGTAATTGCTTCCGGTGCCGACCGAAGCACTGCCACGGTCGACGATTTCGGTCTTGAATTGCACGGTGAGTGCGCGACTCGCCGCGGCGCCCGTGAGACGAGTGGAGATCAGCGTTGCACTCACGAATCCCGAGATTCGATAGTTGGCATTGCTGCCCGATGCGAGCGCCTGATCGAACAATGCGATGAGAATCGGCTTTCCACGCATCGAGTCGATTCCGATGGAACTCGTGAGACCACCAGGGCTACCGACGACGATGTCACCCACTTCGAGTGCCTCGGCGTAGCCGTTCTGTACCCAGTCGATGGTTTCGGAGGTGGAGTTTGCACCCCCGTTGAAGTCGAGTACGCCCCAATTGCCACCAACGTTGCCACCGCAGCTACTCGGACCACTTTGCAGGGTGATGGTGTAGTTGTTGGTGAGAGAGAAGCCGGACGCCTTCCACTCGAGCAGTGACGGATGCGTCTCGCACAATGCCACGGGCCACACGCCAACGAGCGAGCCCGTGCTACCCGTGCGCACCGTGGTGCTGGCGTCGATGCTGGCCGACGATCGTCCGAGGAGATTCGCAAAGAAGAGTGGAGTGTCGTCGCTGGCGTTCACGGTGATGCTTCCGTCGGTGGCAATCCCCGACGATGTGCACGAACTTTGCGCCGGAGTGGCGTCGTCGAAGGTGAGGTAGCTCATCACGCTGGTGGGGCAAATGGCGCCGTTTCGAATCCAGGTGGTGGCAGCTGAAGCAGCGGCAACTTCGACGGCGTTTTGCAGTGCGGCACGCTCGGCCCACACCCGGCCGGAATCCACCACGATGGCAACGCCGAAGACGAGGGGAATCAATGCGATGGCGACCAATGCTGCGACGGCGCCGTCGTCACGTTGTTGACGCGTCGTTGCGTCAGCGGGCGCGCCCGTTTCGTGCCGGGACTCACCGGCAGGGGTGCGCGTCTCGTGGGTCATTGTGGGCACACGAACGACGACGTTGCCGTGAGCACGACATTGCGCGTGCCCAAGAAGGGAACCGAATACACCTTGGTGGCGGCAAGCGACATGCGCACCGCGCCAGACGCGCAATTGTCCACGACGAAGCACTGCACGTTGCCGACATCGTTGCCGTCGAGTGAGGCCTGGGCTGTGGTGCACGCATCGGCGATTGCCACTGCGCCGACGCGGGCAGCGTCGCGTGCAGCAGCTTGCAGTTGCAGTTGATCGAAAAAAACGGAGGCAAGGGTGATCATGGTGAAGAGAAGGAGAAGAAGTACCGGCACAACGATGGCGAATTCGGCGGCGGCCGAACCGCGGTCGGCGGAAGCCGAGTCGGGTCCGACCGAAGCCGAACCGTGATCGTCTGACCCCCGACGGGAGACGCCAGGGGTCAGACGACGGTGGTTCACGGAAGGACGGCTTCGAAGACGTCCGAAACGCGACCGCCGAGTGCGGTGGCCGCTACTGCGACGACCGCCACGACGCCAGCGAGCAGAACGCCGTACTCGGCGCTGACTGCGCCTTCGTCGTTCGATCGCTGACGGCTCTGGATTGCCGTCACCATTTTGATTGCCATTTTCTTCATGTTGTTACCTCCATGTAGTGCGATCGGTTGATCGCGGTGGAGTGTCTAACCACACATCAACTGCATTCCTCGCGAATTTGGTGAATGGGTATGTGGGTCACAACAAGTCGGTACGCCACTTGTACTTAGCTGATGTGAGTAACGGCGAGCATGTCTTGCAGAGACACGACATGACAAGCACACTCCTTCGACGATCATCAACGCTGGTGGTAAGTGCAGCACTGTTGGTGCTCGCGGGATGTCTTGCCGACACGATTCAGCAGCCCCACAATGTTGACGCGCGGTCGGATGCGCAGAACAACGAGACGACACTCATCGGGCAGGGGCAACCTGGTCCGCCGGGCCCGCAAGGTGAGCCTGGTCCTCCCGGTGAGATCGGGCCGCAAGGCGAACGCGGCGAGCCAGGTGTGCGCGGAGCAACGGGTGCACGCGGAGCGCGTGGAGTACGAGGTGCGCGTGGTCCGATCGGGCCAATTGGACCCGTGGGCCCGATGGGCCCCGCCGGTGCGACCGGTGCGGTAGGTCCCGTTGGCGCAACTGGTGCGACTGGTCCTGCTGGCGCGACTGGTGCGACTGGCCCCGCCGGTGCGACGGGCGCAACTGGCCCCGCCGGTGGTTTTGGCGCGTATGGCTCGTTCTACGACACCAGCACCGTGTCGCTTCCACAAAATCAAGCGACTGCAGTTCCGCTCAATTCCACCGACTTCGCAAGTGGCGTGTCCGTCGTCGATGGCAGCAAAATAACGTTTTCGGTTGCCGGGAAGTTCAGCATCATGTTTTCGTCACAAATTGAAAAGAGTGATGCCGGAACGGACCAACTCAGTGTGTGGCTCTCGAAAAACGGTGACAATGTGCCATGGAGCAATACGGACGTGGTCATTACCTCGAGTGGTGCGAACAGTCGCCATGTGGTGGCGTGGAACTTCTTCGTGTCGGTGGTTCCCGGAAACTACGTTCAGCTGTTGATGACTTCCACCAGCAGCAGTCAGATGTTGATTCGTGCCGTTCTCGCACAGACCAACCCGACACGCCCGGAGATTCCGAGCACCATCGTGACGGTCAACCAAGTGGGCTAGCGCTCACAACCAGGGTGGCGTTCACAAACAGGCGCTCACAAATAACGCGGCGACCACCCATGGTGTGGCGACTGCTTATCGGATGTTGGGGTCCGACTTTCGCGCCGCAATCTCGGCAATCATCTCTGCCACGAGCAGTTGATTGGTGAACTGGCTGGCAATTTGCGTGCGATTTGGCGAACCGGCACGCGCCAGCATCAAACTGATGCGATTCTTGATCGCCTGTATCGAATAACCCAGAACTTCGGCGATGTCCTGATCGCGCAAGCCAACGCACACCAATTCGAGGATTGCGTAATCGGTGTCGTCGTGCGCCACGGTACTGACGTCGCCGATCGAGGGCGGCTTGGGAATACGTTTCCATAACGCGTCGCTCTCCAAACTGGACTTGCCCTGGTGAATCCGACGAAGATTGTCGGCGAGCACCTCTGGCGGGTCGACCAAATTCAACACGTCGAAGTAGCCGTTGTGAACTGCCTTGATCTTCGTGATGTCATCAATACCGTGGCAACCGAGCACCAGTCGACTGTTGTTGTTGCCGGTGAGTGCGAGCAGTTTGGTGAGCAGCGACGACAACACGAAGCGCTGGGGGTCCACCACCAGGACCTCGGGTTTCAATTGGGCAAAGTCGCTCGCAAGCTTGTTGGGGTTGTCATGTGGGTTGATCACCTGAACTGTCGCACCGGGGACGACGGCACCCGACGTAAGTTCGGGCTTGACGCGAGCCACTTGGGTGTCGACAACTAATCGCACGGCGGGCTCGAGTCAGGCGTGCTCGTTTCGGAATGGTGTTTCGTCCTGCGAAGGTATCCACCATCGGATTAGACGAAAGTACTTATGAGTCCCGGCGGGGTGCACGGGTCAGCGCCCCGTCCGCATGTTGAAGTCCGCTGCCGCCACAGCCATTTCGATTCCAACTGCAAAGGTACCCGTTACGCCACATCTGCTGAGGAATCGGTATTGGCCAAGGATTTTGGGTCGGACAGCATCGAATTCATTGAGTTTTCGGTGTCGGGCGTGCCGACCGAACTCGGGCCGTTCTGCCATGCCACGATGGAAGCAATCTCATGCCCATAAAAGTTCGAGACGTCGCGTTCGTGCGGTTCAACGCACCCGATCTTGATGCAATGGAGAAATTCGCAACCACCTTCGGTCTGCAGTTGGCAGCACGCGACGAAAACACGTTGTACATGCGTGGCACCGACGATGACGGTTTCGTCCATGTCACGCATCGTGCCGAAACCCCGGGATTCGCGGGCGTTGCCTTCGTGGCCGACTCGGTTGATGACCTCGATGTACTCACCCGCGAACACGGCTTTTCGCCGGTAGTCGACCTCGACGGGCCTGGTGGCGGGCGAGTGGTTCATGCAACCGATCCGAACGGTCATCGAGTAGAGGTGGTGGCGGGACGAGGGTCGATTGGCGCATTACCGAGCCCGACCCCCATGCCCCGTAACGCGGCAGGAGTATCGCCACGTGCAGGTGCCGTGGTGCGACTGGATGCCGGACCTTCGCACGTAAAGCGTTTGGGGCATTGCGTGCTCGACGTTCTCGATTTTCGCGACAGTGAGCAGTGGTACAAAGCGCGTCTCGGGTTGGTGACATCCGACGAAATTGCGCTCGATTCGAGCACGTCGATCGGTGCGTTCATGCGCTGCGACAAAGGTGCAGAGTTCGTCGATCATCACACGCTGTTTCTCATCGGCTCGGGTAAGGCGGCGTTCAATCACGCGGCATTCGAAGTGGCCGACTTCGATGACTTGATGCGAGGCAACACACATTTGGCCAGCGCTGGCTATGCGCATCAGTGGGGCATCGGCCGCCACATTTTGGGAAGCCAAATTTACGACTATTGGTTGGATCCGTGGGGACACATGGTGGAACATTGGACCGACGGTGACCTGTTCAACAACCAAACACCGCCGAACATCGCATCACTCACGGACTTGATCGGCTCGCAGTGGGGACCCACCCACGGCGGCCCACCGATGTAGCTAGCGGC
>JBBANV010000040.1:0-1535 GCA_040401775.1 Ilumatobacteraceae bacterium | reverse complement strand
GCGGCCGGTCATCCTGCCAAGTTAGGCTGACGGAGCGGGCCAACGTCGTCCCGGTGCTCACCAACAGGTGAGTGCACCAGCAGGTACGACCATTGTTGAAGGACAGCCCGAGTGAACCGCGAGTTGCCGTTGCCGCACGCAGCCGAGCCGTTTGGTCTGCCGTCGCACGCCGCCGAGCCGTTTGGGCTGCCGGCTGCCCACGGTCTGTACGACCCGCGCTTCGAGCACGACGCGTGTGGCGTGTCGTTCGTGGTGCACGTGAAGGGCGTGGCCAGTCATCGCATCGTGCAAACCGGTCTCGGTGCGTTGTGCAGTATGGAGCATCGCGGCGCCACCGGTGCCGAACCCGAAACGGGTGACGGTGCGGGCATTCTCCTGCAGGTGCCCGACAAGTTCTTGCGCAAGGTTGCGGCGACCGAAGGTATTGGTGCGAGTGGCTCCCGCGGCTTCGAACTGCCTCCCCGCGGTGCATACGGCGTTGGTATCGCGTTCCTTCCCGCCGATGCGTCGCACGCGACACGCGCGAAAGCGGCGATCGAAGCGATCGTGCGCGAGGAAGGTCTCAGCACACTCGGCTGGCGCGAGGTGCCGGTTGAACCAGGGTGCCTCGGCGCGAGCGCACGCCGTGTGATGCCGTCGTTCGCGCAACTGTTCGTCGCCGCGCGAGACGAAGCGTCTGGCTCGTCGCGCGACGGGGCAGCGGGCACCGTGACCGGCATCGCGCTCGACCGCAAACTCTTCCTCGCACGCAAACGCATCGAACACGAACTCCCCGAAGAGCAGCGCACCTACTTTCCGTCGCTCTCCTCCCGAACGCTCATCTACAAAGGAATGCTCACCACACCCGAGTTGGGAATGTTCTTCCCCGATCTGTCGGACTCCGACATGGAATCGGCCATGGTGTTGGTGCACAGTCGCTTCAGCACCAACACGTTTCCGTCGTGGCCCCTTGCGCACCCATACCGCTACATCGCGCACAACGGCGAAATCAACACCGTGCAGGGCAACCGCAACTGGATGCGCACCCGCGAAGCGCTGCTCTCCACACCACTGATCCCCGGGCTCGAGCGAGCGTTCCCGATTTGCACGCCAAAGGGCAGCGACTCCATGAGTTTCGACGAGGTACTCGAGTTGTTGCACCTTTCCGGACGCGAGCTGCCGCACGCCGTGTTGATGATGATTCCCGAAGCGTGGGAGAACCACGCCACGATGCCCGCCGACAAGCGCGCGTTCTACCAATACCACTCGTCGTTGATGGAGCCATGGGACGGTCCGGCGAGTGTGGCCTTCTGCGACGGCACGGTGATTGGTGCGGTGCTTGATCGCAACGGCTTGCGCCCGAGTCGATACTGGGTCACCGACGACGATCTCGTCATCATGGCCAGCGAAGTTGGCGTGGTGGATGTTGCGCCGGAGCGCGTGGTGCGCAAGGGTCGCCTGCAGCCCGGCCGAATGTTGTTGGTGGATACCGCGCAAGGCCGCATGGTGAGCGACGAAGAAGTGAAGGCGTCACTCGCATCGGCCAAGCCGTACGC
>JBBANV010000039.1:0-10740 GCA_040401775.1 Ilumatobacteraceae bacterium | reverse complement strand
CACAGCGCCTCGGCTTCACGCACTCGACTACGCATCGTCATTGCGGCAACCGTCGGCGAGCTTGCAGCACGCTCCCATGCAACTCGGCCCTCCTCCACCAAACCATCGATTCCAAACTCGCGCAGGAACTCCATCTGTGGGGTGACGATGTTCGGCGCTGGCAATTGGTCGACGGCGACTTCCACGGTGATGTCTTGATTGCCGACAGCCTGCAGGTAGTGCACTCCCCGTTCGTGGCCCGAGTAGGTACGCAGCCACTCGCGCCATGGTCGCCCCGCCATCTCGGTTGAGGAAGTGCAGTAATCAAATACCACAAGCCGACCCGCCTGAAGCAACGACAATGCATCACCGACCCATCGAGTAGCTGCGTCGTGAAACACCACGCGAGCCCCATGTGCGGCGAGCGTAGGTAGACAGGCAGGAATATCGGAGATGGTCACTAGTCGCTCCACGAATCGCTCGCCGTCGATGGCAACGAAGGCCTCACGCCAACCACCATCGAACACGAACAATCGAAACGGCAGATTGTCGAGCAATTCATTGGCGATGATGACACCGACGAATGGCTCCGAGGGCATGTCCGCACGGGATTCCACGCCAGCAGGATGCAACGCTCGCTGCACTTGCGAAACCTCCACCGCCACGTACCGCATCACTGATGAGCATCGGGGATTCGCGGCCAATACCGACCGACTCAACGTCCCTGGCCCTGCCCCCGCATCCACCACGGTGAACGGATCCGGGCGACCAAGTTCGTCCCACCACACGTCCAACGCTCGCGCAAGCACCGCTCCAAAGAGCGGTCCAACTTCCGGAGAAGTAATGAAATCGCCGCGTCGACCTGCACGACCTGCAGTGCTGTAGAAGCCGTGCTCTCCGTAGAGCGCGATGTCGATGAACTTGTCAAAGCGCAGCAGTCCGCCGCCGGCGTCGATGGCGCGACGCACGTCGTCGGAGGCCGCGTGGTCGTGGTGGCCGGATGCCACGTGCAGCTCGTCAGCCGCCGAAGGCGCCGACAAGATCGGCCATGTCACCGAAGTGCAACACCACACCAGGCAGGATGCCAAGAACAAGAGTGGCAACGGCCGTGATGCCGAGCGCAATCTGCAGCGACGACGGCGTGACAATCGGAGTGTTGTCGCCATGCGGCACCGGTCGCATCCACACCTCGCGCATCACATTGCCGTAGTACCCGAAGGCAATCACCGAGTTGACTGCACCAACGACCGCGAGTGCATAAGCCCACGGAGTGGCATCGGTAAGCAGCGCTTGAAATGCGGCAAACTTGCCAATCCAGCCGCCCAATGGTGGAATTCCGGCGAGTGATGCCAGGAAGATGGTGAGCAGCACGCCGAGTGCCGGTGCATACGAGAACAGTCCGCCCAACGATGCAATGTCTCCGCTGCGGGTTTTGCGCGACACCGCAAGAATGACGCCGAACATTCCCAAGTTGGTCGCCGCGTACACCACGAGATACACCACCACCGCACGTAACGCAGCTTCCCCTGCTGCTCCGCCAGCAACCGCCAGGGGCATCAGCACGAAGCCACCTTGGCTCACCGACGAATACGCAATCATCCGAACCAGATTGGTTTGTCGCAACGCAAACACGTTGCCAACGGTCATGGTGAGCGCTGAGAGCACCCAGATGAACGGTTGCCACACATCACGACCCTCTGGAAACGCCGTGAGCACGAGCACGACCAGAGCGATGAATCCTGCAGCCTTACTTGCCACCGACAGGAAGGCAGTGACCGGAGTTGGTGCGCCTTCGTAGGTGTCGGGCGCCCAGGTGTGGAATGGCACCGCAGAAACTTTGAATGCAAAACCGACCACGACGAACACCACTGCCAGCGCTTGCACGGCAGCAAAGTCGCCATTGAGATCGATCGACTTGCCGATGTCCACCAAGAGGGTGGAGTTGGCGACTCCGTACAACAACGACATGCCGTACAGCATCACTGCCGAGGCAAACACACCGAGCAAGAAGTACTTCACGCCCGCTTCGTTGCTCTTGAGATCGCGCTTGCGCCATGCGGCCAACATGTACGCCGGGATCGACAAGAACTCGAGGGCCACGAATACCGAAACCAGGTCTCGCGAGGACGCCATCATGACCATGCCCAGCAAGCTGGTGAGGAGCAAGAACCAGTACTCGCCGCGCCAATAGTCGCCGTCTTCAACGTGCGACGATGACAACAGCACGATCACGTATCCAGCCAGTAGGAACACGCCCTTCATTGCCAGACTGAACTCATCCACTACGTAACGGCCATCGAACATCGACCGCACTGAATCGTCGTGCAACGCGAGCGTGAGCACCGGCAGAGTGGCGCCGAGCAGGGAGAACCCGGTGAGTACCGAGAGCAGCCACTTGTTTCGCTCGCTGGTGAACAGATCCACCAACAACACCACGGTGAGACCTACCGCCAACACGATCTCGGGTGCGAGAGCGTGATAGTCGATGACTGGCGCCGTCCATGGGGCAGCGGTAGATGCAAACAACGTCACGAATCAGCTCCCAAACGCGCGCAGCGTTCCCTGGACGGCCGGGTCGATGACACTGAACAACAGATTTGGCGCCACGCCAAATGCGACAATCGCAACCAGTAGCGGCAACCACGCCACCCATTCGTAAGTGTTCACGTCATGTACGTCGTGATGGTCGTGTCCCTTTGGTGTACCAAATGCGGTGCGTTGGTACAGCCACAACAAGTACGCGGCAGCAAACACGGTACCGAGTGCTGCAATCACCATGTACGTGCGATACACCGTGACATTCAGGCCGTCAGCTGGGTTGTAGGCCGACAGAATCGCGGGGAACTCACCCCAGAAACCGGCGAGACCCGGCAAGCCGAGCGACGCCATCGAGCACAAGCCCAGGATCCAACCCAAGCGTGGTGCTTGCGTGAGCATTCCACCCAACTTGGCGATCTCCAGCGTGTGGTAGCGCTCCTTCACGCTGCCAGCGATGAAGAACAACATTCCCGTGATCAAGCCGTGCGCCACCATGCCGAACACCGCAGCGTTCACGCCGAAGGGAGTGAGCGTTGAAATACCAAGCATCACGAATCCCATGTGCGCAACGGACGAGAACGCAATGAGTCGTTTCATGTCGGTTTGTGCCAAGCAACCCAGTGCCCCGTAGATGATGCCGATAACGGCCAGACCGCCAATCCATGGCGCCCACTCGATTGCGGCGTCGGGCAGGGTTGGGATGGCGATTCGAACGAAACCATAGGTGCCGAGCTTCAGCAGGATTGCCGCAAGAATCACGGATCCCTGCGTTGGCGCTTGGGTGTGTGCGTCCGGCAACCACGTATGGAATGGGAACATCGGCACCTTCACCGCAAACCCGATGAACATGCCGGCGAAAATCCACACCTGTACGTTCTTGGCGATGCCGGCACCGTTCTCGACCAGGTACGGAATCGCAAAGCTCTCCGCTCCGGTCTTGAAGAAGATTGCGAGGAATGCCACCAACATGAGGGCGGATCCGAACATGGTGTACAAGAAGAACTTGAGCGACGCATATTGACGCTGTTCCCCACCCCACACGCCGATCATGAAGTACATCGGCAAGAGCACCAGTTCGAAGAACACGAAGAACAAGATGAGATCTTGCGCGATGAAGGTTCCCGCCATGCCCGTCTGCAAGATGAGCATGAGCACGAAGAATGCCTTGGGGTTCCCGGGTGATGGAATGTGGTCGAGACTGTAAATGACCACGAGCAAGGTCACCACCATGCTGAGGAGATACAGCGGCAGGCTGATGCCATCGACGCCGATGAAGTACGTGCTCTTGATGACTGGAATCCAGTCGGTTTGCGCCACGAACTGCATCGAGCCGGCCTGATCGAAGTTGAAACTCACGAGAGTGAAGACACCGACGATTACCGTCGCTACGGAAGTGAGCAACGCAACCATCTTGATGGCAGCTTCGTTCGCCTTGGGTGTGATCAGCAGCACGAGCACTCCGAGCATCGGCAAGAACGTGCCGACACTCAGCACCCAGTTGTTGTCGCGAATCATCTGCATGGTGTTATCTCCCGTTTCGTATTCAGGTGTTGAGTATGACAAAGACGAGCGCCGCTACTGCTGCAGTTGCAAAGAGCAACGCGCCGTAGTGTCCCACTCGTCCCGATTGGATAGGTTGCACGGTCGTGCCAGCAGCCCTGGTCACGTCGGCTGATGCATTGACGGCACCATCGACGAGACGCTGATCGATATCGCGGTACACGACTTGCGCAACGGCGCGCGAAACTCGCGCAACGCCATGCAAGATGCCGTCAAGCACTCGCTGATTGAACCAGTAGGCACCACGCGCGAGTGGCCCAACGATGGTGCTCACCACACCGCGCTCGTACAGATGATCGAGGTAGTACTTGTTGGAAAGCAGGCGATACCCCGTGCGAGCGAGTGCGTTGCGCTGCGTGAGCCCCACCAAACGCGGATCGCGACGGCCGTAGAACGCCGCACTCAATACCCAGCTGAGCGCAATACCTGCGAACACGATTGCCAGCGACAACAGCGCCTTTGACCACTTGAACTTGGCGTGGTTGACCTGCGGTGCGTAACACACACCGTCCTTGGGCGCTTCCTTGCCGCACGGTGACTCGCCGTAGCCCGACTCTGCAGTGGGCACCGACACGACGAATGCTTCGCCGGGACCGCCGGAGTGCGACTCGGCAGCCACCACGACGGCGCGTGGTTCGACCCACTTCTTCATGTATTCCCACGACTCACCGAATGGCGTGGCGTTGAACAAGCCGGAGAAAATTGCGAGTACCGCCAAGATCGCAATCGGTGCAGTGATGAGGATGCCCGATTCGTGTGGACCTGCATGCGCGTCGTGTGAATCATGGGCGTCGTGGCTGTCGTGCACGGCATGCGTGTCGTGTGCATCGTGACTGTCGTGCACACCGTGGCCGTCGTCGCCGTGCTCTCCTGCCGCTGCGCCACGCGGTTCGCCGAAGAACGTGAGGTACGTTGCGCGCGTCATGTATGCAGCAGTGAGGAATGCGCCGCCCAAGCCCACCACCATGAAGAACGTGTAACCGTTGCCACCGACGTTGTCGATGATTTCATCCTTGGAGAAGAACCCGGAGAATGGGAACACTCCGCACAAGGCGAGGGTCGACACGGTCCACGCCGCGAACGTAATCGGCATGTGCTTGCGCAAACCTCCCATGTCCTTCTTCATGTCGAAGGAGTGGTGCGATGCGCTGTGACTTATCGATCCCGCCGACAAGAACAGGCACGCCTTGAAGAATGCGTGGGTGAAGATGTGGAACACGGCGGGGAGCCAAGCGCCGGCGCCAAGACCCAGCATCATGTATCCGAGCTGGCTCACGGTGCTGTAGGCGAGCACGCGCTTGATGTCGGTTTGGACGAATGCCAACGCTGCGGCAATCACGATGGTGATTGCCGCAATGATCATGATGATGTTCGAGGAAGGTCCGAGGATGTCAAGCCCGGTGAAGAACACCGGATACAAGCGAGCAACGAGGAACACTCCGGCGACAACCATGGTGGATGAGTGCAAGAGCGAACTCACTGGGGTGGGGCCGGCCATCGCATCCGGCAACCAGGTGTGCAAAGGGAATTGGCCGCTCTTTCCGATTGCCGCGATGAACAAAGCAACGACAGCAACGAGAATCACCGTGGAGTTCGGTTCACCCGACAATGCCCATGCTGACAAGCCCCGAATGGAAAAACCCGACAAGCCGAGGTTGGTGGTGGTCCACTCGTTGGCGGCGAAGAAGAGAATGCTGATACCCACGAGCAAACCAACATCGCCGGTTCGCACCGTGAAGAAGGCCTTCAACGCGGCGCGGCTGTTTGCCCCATCTTCCCACCAGTGGCCGATGAGCATGAACGAACACAGACCCATGATTTCCCAGCCAAGAAGGAACAGGATCATGTCTTCGGCAATCACCATCGCCAACATGCCGGCAGAAAACAGGGTCAGAGCGGCAAAGAAGTGCGTATAACGACGATCACCGCGGAGATACTCGAGTGAGTACACCTGCACCAACGTGGAGATGAATGCCACCACGAACAGCACCACCACCGTGAGGCCGTCCACGTGTTGCCCGATGGTGAATTCCATGCCGCCGGACTGCCACCACGTCCATGTTCGAATGACAGGCGAGACGAACTGCTCTTCGCCAGCGTCACCAACCCGCTGAATCCACTGCCATGCCGCACCACTCGCCAACACCAAACTGGCGAGCATCGAGAGCACACCGACTTCGCTCCCCTTCTTCGGCAGGCGCTTGCCAAACAAGATGATGAGGGCAAAACCGAGGGTCGGGATTACCGGCGCAAGCCAAGCATTCTGCAAGAACCAGCCGTCACGCAACGGTGACAACACTTCCGAAGCGGCCAACATGCTCACCCTCGCATCTCGCTGAGTTCGTCCAATCCGATGCTGCGGCGATTTCGATAAATGAGAAGCACCATCGCCAGACCCACGCCTACTTCTGCCGCGGCAACCGCGATGATGTACAACGCAAACGTATGGCCGTCTGCCGAACCATTGCGCAAGGCGAACGCCAGAAGGTTGATGTTCACCGAGTTGAGGATGAGCTCAATCGACATGAGCACCAACACGGCATTCTTTCGAGCAATGACGCCGTATACGCCGATGCAGAACAAGATTGCACCGAGCAGCAGGAACTGACTCGTCAACATACGGGTGCCTTCACTGCATCAGTCATCCGGCCTAGTCCTTGCGGGCCAAGACGATGGCCCCGATGATCGCAGCAAGTAGAACGAATGACAATGCCCAGAACGGCAAGAGATACGGACCGAATATCTGGTCGGAAATCTGCTGCACGCCAATGATCTGCGGCTCAGCTGGCAGCTGCTCGTCACCGAACGACGACACGAGCGCAATCGCCATTGCGGCAAACAGCACCCCAGCCACCGGAATACCAAGTCGCCAATAGGTGTTGTTGAGGTCGCGCTCGGTACCAATGCGCGCACGCGTGAGCATGGTGCCGAAGAGAAACAGCACCATCACCGCACCGATGTACACCAACACCTGCGTGACTGCAACGAATTCTGCTGCGAGCAGGATGTATTGGGCTGCCGCACCTCCCAACACCACCACCAACCACAGAGCGGCGTGTACCACGTTGCTGGTGGTTACGACGCGGAGAGCCGCGACGACCATCATGATCGCAATGACGGCAAACCCGATGTTCTGGGCGACGAGGAGATCGGCTGCGAACATCTACTTCTTCTTCTTTTCTGCGCCAACTTCGAGCTCCGGGGCTTCCGGAACGGTTTCCATCCACTCGCCGAGTTTTGCCTTGTCGTGAAGCAGGTCGGCAATGCGTGGTTCGGAGTATTCGTACTCGGGCGTCCAGAACAATGCATCGAACGGACACACCTCCACGCAGATACCGCAGTACATGCAGAGTGCGTAGTCGATGTCGAAACGGTCAAGCATGTTCACTTTGCGAGGCTTGCCACCTTCACGACGCGGTGGGGCAAGTTCCTTGTGCCCTTCGATGTAAATGCACCAGTCGGGGCATGAGCGTGCGCACAACATGCACGAGGTGCAGTTGCCCTCATGCAACGCAATGACACCACGGGCGCGTGTGGGAGGTGCTTCCTTTTCGTGCGGGTACTGCACCGTGTTGGCACCCTTGGTCACCGTTTCAAACAGCGTGCCGAGCGTTACCCCGAGACCCTTCACTATTCCGGGAACCTTTGCCATTACATCACCACCTTGAAAATCGACGTGAGCGCGATGTTGCCGAGCGACACCGGGATGAGCACCTTCCAGGCGAAACGTTGCAGTTGATCTTCGCGGAAACGTGGCGAGCTGAAACGAACCCACATGATGATGAAGGCAATCAACATCATCTTGGTGATCATGATGACTGGTCCGACGATGTTCATCCAGTCGGCTACGGAGTCGACGTCGGTCCAACCGAACCAGGCAAACGGCACTCCCCACCCGCCCAAGAACAACACCGAGGTGAGCAGTGAGAAGACGCCAGCCGTCGCAAATTCACCGATGAAGAACATGAGGAAGCGGAATCCCGAATACTCCGTCATGTATCCCGACACCAATTCGCTCTCCGCAATCGGCATGTCGAAGGGTGCTTGCGTCAGTTCGGCCTGAATTGCGATCATGAACACCACGAAACCGACGAATTGGGTGAGGATGTACGGGTTGCCCAGTCCGTCGAAGCCGAAAATCGATCCTGTGTTCTGCGCCACCACGATTTGCTGCAGATTCATGGTTCCGGCCTGAATGACCACACCGATCACTGCAAGAACCATCGGCAACTCGTACGCAATCAACTGACCCGCTGCACGCAGTCCACCAAGGAGCGAGTACTTGTTGGCACTCGCCCACCCCGCCATGAGGATGCCGAGTACCGACAGTGACGACACAGCAAGCGCGTAGAAGATGCCAACCTCAAAATTGGTGAACCATGCATCCGGTCCGAACGGCACCACGGCAATCAACAGGAATGTGCTCACTAGCACCACGATCGGTGCCATCTTGAAGATTCGTGCATCGGCCCGCTCGGGAATGATGTCTTCTTTCTGCAACCACTTACCCACTTCGGCAACCAATTGCAGCGAACCGTACGGACCGGCCTCCATTGGTCCGAGTCGGCTTTGCATGAACGACATCATCTTGAACAAGAACACGTACACGATCGTTCCTGCCGGCAGCAAGACGGCGACGATGCCGCCCAGTACTCGCAACAACGATTGACCCCAGTACGGCACCTCAACGGCGAGCATCGACATCATCGGTCGATATCTCCGAGAATGAAGTACAACGAGGCCAGAATCGTGATGATGTCGGGCACGTAGACGCCGCGCAATGCCCACGGTGCCACCGAGATGTTGTTGAAGCTGGCGGAGCGAATCTTCACACGGAATGGTCCGAGCTCGCCACGCGACACCACGTAGTAGCCCATTTCGCCGAGCGGATTCTCAGTCGACACCCATGCTTCACCCTCGGGCACCTTGATGATCTTGGGCACCTTGGCCATGATCGGACCGCTCGGGATCGTGTCGAGCAATTGGTCGACGATCTTCGTCGCTTCGCGAGTTTCCTGCAGTCGAACCCAGCAGCGAGCGAAACTGTCACCGTCGGGGTGGGTCCACACCTTCCAGTCGGCCTTGTTCCACGCCATCGGCAACGGATGATCGCGTCGCAGGTCCCAGTCCACTCCGCTTGCCCGTAGGTTGGCTCCCGACAAGCCGAACTGCAGCGCAATGTCTTTCGGAATCACGCCGATACCGCGCGTGCGCGACTGGAAAATCTCGTTGCCGAACAACAAATCTTCGATCTGATCGCAGAACGTTCGCAACTTCTTCATTACTGCCTTGGTCTCCGCAATCCAACCCTTCGGCAAGTCGTCCTTCAATCCGCCGATGCGGTCGAAGTTGGGGTGGAAGCGACCACCGGTTGCACCCTCGATGAGATTGAGCACGTACTCGCGATCACGGAACGCGAAGAATACGGGCGTGATGGCGCCCATCTGCACGCCGAGGTCGCCGAGGAACAACGACACGTTCGCGATGCGAGACAACTCGAACAGGATGGTTCGGATGTGTTGAGCGCGCTCCGGTGCCTCGATATTCATCAACTTTTCCGCAGCGAGAATGAACGGCACCTCGTTGGCAAAACTCCCCAGCCAGTCGATTCGATTCACGAGCGTGGTCACTTGCGGATAGGTGCGAACTTCGGCAAGCTTTTCGTAGCCGCGGTGCATGTAACCACACGACGGCTCCGCCCACACCACTTGCTCGCCGTCAAGGCGCGCGATGATACGTAGCGTGCCGTGTGTCGCCGGGTGCTGTGGTCCGATATTGAGGGTCATTCCCTCGGTTTCCAACTCCACGTTCAACCGAGCATCGGCAGCCTGACTTGCGATGTAGGCGAGTCGTTGACGATCACCCAGTACTCGGTCGGTGAGACTCATTACTCGTCACCACCCTCGTCGTCATCGCCACCTGGCAGCGGCTCCACATCGACGATGCCGGGCCATGGCTTCACCATGCGAGCCAGAAGCGGGAAGTCTTTTCGCAATGGGAATCCTTCGAAATCCATCGGCAGGTACATGTTGCGAAGGTCGGGGTGGCCGTCAAACGCAATGCCGAACATTTCGTGAGTTTCACGCTCGTGCCAGTTGGCACCGGCGTAGACGTCGTGGATCGACTCGATCGTGAGCGAGTCATCCGGAACGTCGACCTTCACGATGACGCTCACGTGCGTAACGGGATTGGTGACTCGAACGAACACCTGCATACGCGTTGCTCCGCCGGCGTAGCCCTGTCGAATGGTGGTGTCGCGCTCTGGTGCTGGTTCGGTTGGATCGTCTTCACCACGTCCGTACGGAGACGGCATCCAGTCGATGGCCGAGAGAAAGCAGAAGTACTGAAATCCGAGCGTGTCGCGCAACGTTCGCATCGATGACTTCCAAGCATCGGTGCGTACACGTAGCCACAAGTCGTCCTTGTGGAAGGAGTCGACGAGTCGGTCACCGAGAGCCGCCTTCACCTCTTCAACAGAAGTGATGCGCGGCTGGGTGTTGGATGTGGTGCTCATGAGTGAAGATCAGCTGCCGACGACAACTGGTTTGCCTTTCCGTTCTGCGTCGGCACTCGCATCGAGCGAGCGCGTACCCTCGCCGCGCCAGCGAGCCCCCATGTCTTCGTTCTTGATGCGCTCCTGCAACAACACGATGCCTTCGAGCA
>JBBANV010000038.1:0-11028 GCA_040401775.1 Ilumatobacteraceae bacterium | reverse complement strand
GTCCAACCTCACCGAGTGCGACCATGTCGGAATGCACCGGAGTGTCGAGTGCCGCTGACGCCAGGGCAAGACAGATGGCAAGGTCGCTTCCCGGATCGTTGAGCCGGACACCACCCGCGACTGAGGCATACACCTCGAGCGAAGCAAAAGGAATTTTTGCACGACGTTCCAAGACAGCCAACAGCATTGCCAAGCGAGACGATTCCACTCCTTGGGCACTGCGACGTGGCGTGATGCCAGTTGTCACCTTGGTGGTGAGTGCTTGTACCTCAACGAGCAGTGGTCGTTGACCGTCGATGGTGGGTACCACGACGGAGCCAGCGACACCGTGTTGACGATCGGCCAACAGCATGTTGCTTGCATCGGGCACTCCGACCAACCCGCGATCGGTCATTTCGAAGAGCCCGAGCTCGTTGGTGGTGCCAAAGCGATGCTTGATGGCCCGCACCATTCGCAATGGATGCAACCGATCACCTTCAAAGGACACCACGGTGTCGACGACGTGCTCCAACAGACGCGGGCCGGCAATGTTGCCATCCTTGGTGACGTGCCCAACGAGAATCACGGCAACACCACGAGCCTTTGCTTCCTGCACCAATCGAAAGGCACATTCGCGCACCTGCGTGACCGAACCCGGGGCTGACTCCACACTTTCATCGGCGATGGTCTGCACACTGTCCACCACGACCAGCGACGGCTTCACCTTGTCGATTGCGGCAATGATGTCGCCCAACGACATCGCCGACACGAGATAGGTATCGTCTCTCGTTACGCCGATGCGCTCGGCGCGCAGACGCACCTGCTGCGCACTTTCTTCGGCACTGACGTAGAGCGAGGTGTGTGACCATGCGCCAACCAGTTGGAGGAGCAGCGTGGATTTACCGATTCCCGGCTCACCACTCACCAGCGTGACCGACCCTGGCACCAAACCGCCGTCAAGTACTCGGTCGAACTCGCTGATGCCGGTTGGCATTGCCGGCGCCGCAGTATGTGCCACGTTCATGATGGGGAGCGGATCACTCGTGGCATTTAGTGAGCGATTGACCGCCACGGTCTTGGATACCAGTGGGGCATCATTCCCCACTACGTCTTCAACGAGGGTGTTCCATGCTCCGCAGGTTGCACACTGGCCGTTCCATTTGGGATGTTGGGCTCCGCAGTCGGAGCACACGTAGACGGTTCGCAGGCGTGCCACGCGCCAACTCTACGACGCGGGTGTGGAGGTCTTTCGACGGTAGGCAACCGAGGCGACGTACAGCACGACACCGGCGACGAGCAGGATCAACAGCACGAGAAAAGCTTGTGCTGCGTACGATGCCAACATCGCCGAAACGTCGCGGTCGCGAGTGGAGGCCGACAATGCAAGTTCGGTTTGGTCCACGGGAATTGCCCAGGTGAAAGTGGCCGAGACGTCATCGTCCGCCCCGAAGACCGAGGCAGCGTTGTTCGACCCGACCTTTCCGGGCATCGTGACGGTGAAGTTCATGGTGAGTGCCTCTTCGAGCGACATCCCCTGCGTTGCCAGTGAGGCTGCAAAGGGTGCCGTGCCGAGCAATGCGAGTGCTTCGCTGTCGGCAAAGCCAGCCAATCCCTTCGGTAGCCCCGATTGTCCGACAAGTGAATATCGAGCGTCGTTGGTGCTACCGGTGCGCACAAGCGAGAGGTTTCGTAGCGGTCCATTTTCTCCGGAGAGCTGCGAGAGGAACATGGTTGCCTCGTCCGTGTTGGCGAATGGGCGCCGGAGTGTGACGGCGAGCCCGCCATCGGTGGTCGGGGACACCACTTCGGTATCCCAACCTGCGGTGCCAAGATCGTCGAGATTGAGCGAACTCGCCAGTTCAGGTGCGGCCGCAACGGCTGCTGCGTCGGCACGAGCAACCACCACGATTGACCCACTGCCGTTTTCTGCCACGGTCACGCTGGTGGAAAGATCCACCTGACAAGCGGTCAGCAATGCGAGCGCTACGGCAGCGCTAGCAGCATGGGCGATGCGGCGTAGGACGCCACCTCGCAGAATCACTCGCTGGTGGCGGCGCCACCTTCGCCCGCACCGGCGAGGTCAACACCAACCGGCGGTTTGAAGCCTTCCACTGCGGTGAATGTGATGCGCTGTTCGCCCGGGTTCTCGGGATCGTCCTCGACACCCACCACGACGATTTCGCCAGCCACGAACTTCTTGTTGAGCAGGCGCTCCGAAAGCGGATCTTCGATGAGACGTTGCAAGGCACGACGAAGTGGTCGCGCACCAAGTTGCGGGTCGTAGCCACGCTTGGCAAGTAGCTCCTTGGCAGGTTGCGTGAGCTCAAGACCCAAACCGAGACCTTCGAGTTGGCTCACCAGTCGCTTGCTCATGAGATCGACCATCGCCATGACTGCTTCCTGCGTGTGCTCGTGGAACACGATCACTTCGTCGATGCGGTTCAAGAACTCCGGACGGAAGTGCACCTTCAACGCATCGTTCACCTTGTCGCGCATACGCGCATATGACATTGCTTCGTCGTTCTTGCCGAAGCCAACGTTGGCCTTGCGCAGGTCTTGGGTGCCCAAGTTGGAGGTCATGATGATGACGGTGTTGCGGAAGTCGGTGGTACGACCCTGTGCGTCGGTGAGACGACCCTCTTCGAGAATCTGCAACAACGTATTGAACACGTCGGCGTGTGCCTTTTCGATTTCGTCGAACAGCACCACGGAGAACGGCTTGCGACGCACTGCCTCGGTGAGTTGTCCACCTTCGTCGTATCCCACGTATCCAGGAGGAGAGCCCACGAGACGGCTGACGGTGTGCTTCTCCATGTATTCGCTCATGTCGAGGGAGATCAATGCATCTTCGTCGCCAAACAGGAATTCTGCGAGGGTCTTTGCCAACTCGGTCTTGCCGACACCGGTGGGTCCGAGGAAGATGAACGAGCCACTTGGCCGCTTGGGGTCCTTCAATCCGGCGCGGGTACGACGAATGCTCTGGCTCACCGCCTTGATGGCATCTTCCTGTCCGATGATGCGCTTGTGCAGCTCGGCTTCCATGTTGAGCAACTTTGCGGTTTCTTCCTCGGTGAGTTTGTACACGGGGATACCGGTCCACACGCTGAGTACTTCCGCAATTGCTTCTTCGTTCACTTCGTCGTACAGGTTGATGCCTTGGGCCTTTACGTCGGCTTCTTTTTGTGCACGCTCGTCGAGCAGCGTTCGCTCTTGGTCGCGCAAACGACCCGCTTCTTCGAAGCGCTGATCCTCGACGGCCTTCTTCTTCGCAGCCTGCACTTCCTTGATCTTGTTCTCGATTTCCTTCAGGTCCGGTGGAGTCTTCATGCGCTTGATGCGCAGACGGCTTCCTGCTTCGTCGATGAGGTCGATTGCCTTGTCCGGAAGGTGACGGTCGGAGATGTAACGGTCGGCCATGTTTGCGGCGGCCACCAGTGCTTGATCGGTGATGGTGACACGGTGGTGGCTTTCGTACTTGTCGCGAATGCCCTTCAGGATCTCGATGGTGTGGGCAACCGAGGGCTCGTCGACCTTGACGGGCTGGAAGCGACGCTCGAGTGCGGCGTCTTTCTCGAAGTGCTTTCGGTACTCATCGAGAGTGGTTGCACCAATGGTCTGAAGTTCGCCGCGCGCCAACATCGGCTTGAGAATCGATGCAGCGTCGATTGCGCCTTCTGCTGCGCCTGCGCCTACCAGCGTGTGGATTTCATCGATGAACAAGATGATGTCGCCACGCGTGCGGATTTCTTTCAGCACCTTCTTCAGACGCTCTTCGAAGTCGCCGCGATAGCGGCTACCCGCCACGAGGGCGCCGAGGTCGAGCGTGTAGAGCTGTTTGTTCGTGAGCGTCTCCGGGACGTCGTTGCTGACGATGCGCTGAGCAAGGCCCTCGACGATGGCGGTCTTGCCGACACCTGGTTCACCAATGAGCACTGGATTGTTCTTCGTGCGGCGCGAAAGAATCTGCATTACGCGTTCCATCTCACGTTGACGTCCGATGACGGGATCGAGTTTCTTGTCGCGTGCAAGTTGCGTGAGATTGCGACCGAACTGGTCGAGGATCTGACTGCCACCCTTTTCGGTGGGTGTGTCCTTTGCCCCGACTGGTTCACCCTTGCCTTCACCGGTGGAACCCTCGTAGCCGCTCAGCAACTGGATGACCTGCTGGCGTACACGTGAGAGGTCGGCGCCGAGCTTCACCAGCACTTGGGCTGCAACACCCTCGCCTTCGCGAATGAGTCCGAGGAGGATGTGTTCGGTGCCGATGTAGTTGTGTCCCAATTGCAGGGCCTCGCGAAGTGAAAGCTCGAGCACTTTCTTGGCACGCGGCGTGAAGGGAATGTGACCCGAAGGTGATGATCCACCCTGACCGATGATCTCCTCCACCTGCGCGCGCACCGCTTCGAGGGAGATATTGAGAGCCTCCAGGGCCTTGGCGGCGACACCTTCGCCCTCGTGAATGAGTCCGAGGAGGATGTGTTCGGTGCCGATGTAGGAATGGTTGAGCAGCCGCGCTTCTTCTTGCGCCAACACGACCACTCTGCGGGCCCTGTCGGTGAAACGTTCGAACACTGCTGTTACCGCCTTACTGGGGAATCGTGACCCCGTGCCGTATCGGAAAGTGTACCCCCGTGACCACTTCCTGCGGGAGGACGAGCCACAAAGGAGTCGTGAAAAGTAACGCATGAAACGGTGCAGATTGTGACCTCTGTCCCCGCCGTGCCGCTGGGCGATGCAGCGCTGCGTACATGGGTTGTCTGTGGTCCACGCATAACCTGACATGGTGAATTTGGTGTCGCCGCTGCTCGAGTTGCCGCTCATGATCGGCGACCGTGAACGAGTCGAGTCGGCGCTACGCGGCTCGGTGCAGACGGCGGATGCCTATCTCACCGAAATCGCGTCGCACCTCATCATCGCGGGTGGCAAGCGTTTGCGCCCAGTGTTGGCCGTAGCAGCCGCACAGGTGGGCACCGACGCTCCGGTAGCCGACGAAGTCATTCAAGGTGCGATTGCCTGCGAACTGGTGCATCTTGGATCGCTGTATCACGACGACGTCATGGATGAAAGCACCACACGTCGAGGTGTCGAGACGGTGAATGCCAAGTGGGGCAACCTGCAGGCCATCGTGGCGGGAGATTTCCTCTTGGCTCGAGCGTCGGAGATTGCCGCCTCACTCGGTAACGAGGTTTCCGGATTGTTGGCGCGCACCATTGGTCGATTGTGCGAAGGTCAGGTCGAAGAATTGCGCCACACGTACGATCGTGGTCGCACCGTGCCTTCGTACCTGGTGAGCATTCAAGGCAAGACGGCTTCGTTGTTTGCAACGTCGGCCCGCATCGGCTCATTGATGGCCGGCCACTCTCGTCAGGTCACGGACACCATTACGAATGTTGCGGACGCCTACGGCATGGTGTTCCAGATCGTTGACGACGTCTTGGACATCGTCGCCACGGACGAACAGTTGGGTAAGCCAGCAGGGCACGATCTTGAAGAAGGCGTCTACACCTTGCCCGTCCTTCTCACCTTGGCAACCGACACTGCGGAGTCGCGTGAGTTATACGACCTGCTCGGATCGCCGCTCACCGCCAAGGAGCGGACGAAGGCGCTGAAGATCGTTCGGAACGGCGGAGGTCTCTCTGCCGCGTTGGAAACTGCGCGCAGTTATGCCGCAATCGCCGAGGCTGCTTGTGCATCGTTGCCCGAGAGCGCTGCAACCGACGCGTTGCGCCGTGCGCCGCGGGCCTTGCTCGACTCGCTCGTTTAGCCCAGCACCTGTTCTGCTGCTGCCAAACCGGAGAGCACCGCACCTTCAACACGCGGGCCAGCGAATGCATCGCCTGCCAGCACGATGCCGTTGGCTGACCAGCATCGTTCGTGCCAAGTGGTACGAGGTGTGGCCATTCGCCAGCGCTTGGGTTGATGTTCGATGATTTTTGCATCGCCGATCCAAGTGGCAGCAAGCGACATCACCGTGGCATGCGTTACGTCCGGGTCGCTCCACCAGTTGGCATCGCTGAATGACGCATTGCAGTGCAAGGTGAGTGCCCGCGTTGCGCTGATTCCCTTCTGTTGATTGTCAGCAACGAACGAGAACGTTGCATCACCATCCTGAACACCACCGGGTGCAGGAACGTTGGTCTTGCCGCTCACCACCACCAAGGCGGCGATGGTTTTGTCGTATTCAATGGTGCGGATACCGTCGGGGATTCCCAGATCGGTGTTGGCGAGAAGCGACATCGATTGGGGAATCGGACAGGTGATCACCACCGCGTCGGCATCGAAAGCCGTGCCATCGTCCAGATTCACTTTCCAATGGCTCATCGTGCGTTCCACACTGAACACCATGCTGGAACAACGCACGTCCAATCCAGTCGCCAGATGTTTGGTGATGGTGGTCATGCCGTTGGTTCCGCAATATCGCGGATGACCATCGTTGGCGCCGAAGCCGCGGCACCACTCCCTTGCCACACCAGCGCCCAACCATGTATCGGTGATGGTGGCAAATTCTGCCGAGCGCACCGTGAAGAACTGCGCACCGTGGTCGAGCGTGGCGTCACCGATTCGGCGTGTGGCACATCGACCGCCGCTCGAGCGACCCTTGTCCAACACCGTCACCTCGTGTCCGTGCCCGACGATTCGCCGTGCCGCGGTCAAGCCGCTGAGGCCCGCACCAACGACGATGACGCGCATCGGACTCAGCTTGCCCGGAGTTTGGATCTACTGGTGCGTTCGGTTCGTTCGATGAAATCGACAACGATTCGGTTGAACGTCGAGGCGTGCTCCACCATGAGCCCGTGTGCTGCGCCAGAGATCACCACCAGTTCGGCGTGGGGAATGCGTTCGGCTATCTCCTCACTGTCGGCTCGTGGTGTGAGGATGTCCTGGTTGCCCACGACCACGAGTGTGGGAACCGAGATATGGGAAAGTTCGGCAACCATGGAGTCGTCGGTGTCGAGGATGGCCGCCACTTGTTTGGAGAATCCGGTGGATGGCCGAAACGTGGCAAGTGGCCCGAGCCATCCGATTGCCGGTGCAAGCCGGCGGAACGACCGTGGACCGACCATCCAGCGCATGGACTCGTCTGCCCATTGTCGAATTCCCCTGACGTTTGCGGTATCGGCCCAGTACTGGAGGAGTTCCGTTCGCCAAGGGAGGTTGCGACATGCCGTACAGGCAAGTGTGAGCGAACGAACACGCTCTGGATACTTGACCGCAACGATCTGGGAGATTGCACCACCCATCGATGCGCCCACGATGTGTGCAGTGCGAATGCCGTAGTGGTCGAGCACGGCAATGGCGTCATCTGCCATGTCCTCGAGCGTGAATTCGGAGTCGGGAATGGAACTGCGGCCGGCACCACGATTATCGAAGGCAATCGTGCGAAACTTGGTTGCCATTGCGAAGCGTTGCAGTGCCCATCCGTTCTTGTTCATTCCAAGCCCCTGAATCAAGAGCACTGGTGGCGCATCGTCCTTCCCCGTCACTTGCGTGTGGATGCTGACACCGTCGGGTCGGTGGAGATACGGCATCAGGCAACCTGCTCGGCTGGGTGCATCGGAGCGATGCGAACGATCGAGGGCCATGAATACAGTCGCTTGATTACGTCGTGTGTTGAATGTGCCGGCAGATAACCGATGTCACGAATGTTGCTCACCGCGGTGCGACCATGACGTATCAGTTCCACCACGTGATCGGGCAGGGGTGCGCCCGCCAATGTGGTGAGTGATGCAGTAACTCGCCACGTGTGCGCAACGACCGGCGCGACCATTCGTCTTCCCTGCCGAGCTACGGCGCCAACGGTGGTGGGGTCGTGCGCCGCAACGTTCACCACTCCATGGATGCCGTGCGATGCTGCGTGCACCACCGCACGTGCAGCGTCGTCATCGGCCACCACTTGAAACGTGGCTTTTGAAAATGGGTCAATCGGGATGATGGGTAACCGCAGGAGTCGACCCAGTGGACTTGGAACATGTGCTCCGATAACCGGGGCGAATCGCAGTGTGGTAACGGTGGCCGTACGTGGCGCGGCGTCGTTCACCATCGCCTCGAGTTCGGTCAGCATGTGGCCGTAGGTGGAGGTTGGAGCGACGGGGGTGGCTTCGTCGGCTGGAGCCTGAAGTGGGACTCCGTACACCTCGAGCCCGGAACGCACGATCAACCGCGAGAGCCCGTCAAGCTGCGTGAGCGCATCACAGAGTGCACGCGCGTAGTTGCCGGTTGCCTTGCGAGCGTCGTTGGTGCCGAGTCGGGCATGGGGTTCCCACACGCCGAGGTGCACGATGACATCGGGTCGGTGTGCAACCACGTGTCGAACGAAGGAGTGCGACTCGTCATGCTCGATGCGCACGAATGTGGTGCGACGAAGCCGGCGTCGCGGGGGATGCACGTCGATTCCGAGAATCTCGGAGAATCGAGCGTCTTGCTCGAGCAGGGCTGCGGCAAGTGAACCAAGCTCGCTGCCGACGCCGATCACCAGCAGACGCTGTTGCGACATATGGTTCAGAGTAGCGAGTAGCGAACTTTGCAGCTGCGTTACGAGTTGCGCAGCTCGTGCGCGCGGAAAATGAGCGATCGAGATGCAGGTTCAAGAGCGCGATTCGTGAGGCGTTCAATCAAGGTGACGGCCTCGGTTGGCTCCTCCACCACGCCGAGCCAACGAAGGTAGGTGCCCATGATGCTGATGAGTTGATCGCTGACTTCCTCGGCGTGCACGATTACGCGAGTGCCTGCGGCCAGGAGACCATTGAGTTCGTTGAAGAACATGCGACACCATTGGTCGATGTCGTCACTCGTCAAAAGTGGCATGTGTCGACAAGGCATTCCAAGCTCGTCGTAGGTATGCAAATTGTGGGGGGCGCTACTGATGTTCACGATGCAGTGAAAATCGTTCTCGCGCAGCCAGATGACTTCTTCTTGGCGACGTACCTTTCGATGGCTCGCTCCGTACCCGCCGGGGCGTTCGCAGATAGCTAGTTGATTCTTCACGATCCAGATGAGATCACGGGGTTGGATTCCAAGCGCCCACTTGCCACGGAGTTTTTGAGACATCGGGTGACGATGTTACCTCATGCTGGAGACGTGAATTTCGAGCCGTTGGTGACTGCGCCGCACCGAGCGACCCTGTCCGATATCGCAGGCACCTGCTTCGCCGCGCGCAACGGTGAGCACCCGCTCCACCGTTGCGAGGTCGGGAGGCTTTGGGTTGCTCAGCCATTGTCGAATTGCGCGTCGAGCAAGTGCACGTGGTGCCGTGCTGAGTGATCTTGCATCGGTGGGGTCGATCATCGCCGCGAGCTCTTCCAATACATCGTCATCCTCGCGAAGCACTGCCGCCTGGCGAGTCAACACTTCCACGATGTCACGCTTGGAGATGTCAGCCAAGAGCGGAACGAGTTCATCGCGTACACGTACACGTTGAAAGCGATGATCATCGTTCATCGAGTCGTGCAGGGGCGTGATGCCAAGCTCCGCACACAAAGCGTGCGTTTCGTTACGTCGAATACCAAGGAGCGGCCGATCGGTGAGCCGCATTCCAGCGAGACCCGCAGTACCGGATCCTCGCAGCAGATTGATGAGCACGGTTTCTGCTTGGTCATCCGCGGTGTGGCCGGTGAGCACATCATCGGGGAGGACGGCATACCGCGCATCGCGAGCCCGAGCTTCCAAGTTGGGGCCCGACGTCAGCTGAATGGAGCGCAAAGTGCACTCAACATTGAGTTGTTCACAGATCGACTGTACGAATGCAAATTCACCAGAGGATTCGGCACGCAATCCGTGGTCGACATGCCATGCCGTTACGTGTCGCCCGGTGCGAGCTGCCAGGAGGAGGAGCGCGAGTGAATCTGCACCACCGGAAACTGCGCAATGCAGTTCGGCGCGATTCGGAAAGTTGGCACGCGACAAGAGGGCACTAGCCAATGACGATGCAAAGAGCTCGTCAGTGATGGCGCGCATGGCGCGTTACGTCCTTAGTTCGACTGCTGTTGAGCACGTCGCTGTGCACGTGTTGGATGCTTTTTTGCTTCCACTGCGCGCAAGTATCCAGCCACCAATGACACGACTGCACCGATGCCGGCCGCCAACAGACCTGCGCCAAGCCACCAGTGCCAAGGAACTGCCGCAAACATCAGTACTGAGCCTACTTCGGTAGCGTGACGCCATGCGAAAAATAGCTACTGCGTCCCTCATTCTCGCAAGTGCATTGGTGCTCGGTGCGTGTGGTGAGACCGTGAATATCGGTGAAAACGGTGTTGCCCAAGGCATCACCGTGCAGGCGACGGGCACTGCTGATGTCGTTCCTGACGCCGTTCGCTTGTCGCTCAGTGTGAGTGTGTTGGCAGAGTCGAATGAAATTGCCTTATCGCAGGCAGCGACCACTGCGGAGAGTGTTCGAACGACACTGAAGGACTTGGGAGTTGAGGATGCCGACATCGCCACTCAAACGGTGACGGTGAATCCTGAGTACAGCTACACCGAATCCGAGGGTCAGAAGATCGTTGGCTATCGGGCCTCACAAGTCTTCGACGTATTGATTCGCGATGCCGAAAATGCAGGTGCCGTGGTTGACGCCGTGGTGACCGCGGGCGGCGCAAATGTCTCGATCAACTACACATCACCGGTGGTTGATGATGCAACTACAGGCACCATCGCTGCACGAGAAGCTGCGGTAGCGCAGGCGCGAGCCAAGGCAGAAGAGTACGCAAAACTGCTCGATGTTGAACTTGGAGACTTGGTGTATCTCACCGAGGTATCGGCACCTACCAACATCGTGGTTGGTACAAAATCCGATGCGATGGCAGAAAGCTCAGGAACCAGGATTGATCTTGGCACCCAAGAAGTCACCGTCACCGTCGAAGTTCGCTGGGAAATCGGCTAACTCTTCCTTCGCATCACCGCAGAGCCCGAGGCGGGAATCGAACCCGCGACCTACGCATTACGAGTGCGTTGCTCTACCACTGAGCCACTCGGGCGCGACTCATCACGCTACCGCTTGGATTAGGCCTCGATCATCGAGCGTCGGCCTGCGATCATGTGCAGAGACGGACACTT
>JBBANV010000037.1:0-11960 GCA_040401775.1 Ilumatobacteraceae bacterium | reverse complement strand
CATGTGGCGGTCGTACAACTTTGCCGCCGTTGGCTCGAGTACGGCGAGCAGTTCCGCCGGATTCACTTCGCCACCTCGCAGCCACGGCCTGGCGTCATACCGTCACCCTAACCGCAGGCGATGCACCAAGCGAGACAGAGGTACTCGAAAATCATCGAGAAGTGGAATGCCTGCGTTCATTAGTGCGCGGTTCTCCAGAACGGAGTTGGCCGGACGCGGAGCAGGTCGAGGCGGCACCAGATCACGTGTCTTCACGGGCTTCACTCGATTTGGGTCGAGGCCCGCCGCCATCAATACCTCGCGCGTGAATTCGTACCAACTCACCACTCCTTGATTGGTGACGTGCCACGTGCCACCGCGTTGCCCTGCTGCGAGGTGCACGATCATGCGTGCAGCATCGTCGGCCATGGTGGGGTTGCCCACCTGATCGTCCACGAAGGTGAGCGTGTCGTGCTGCGCGGCAAGTCGCAGGATGGTTTTCACCATGTTGGATCCGTGGAATCCGCACACCCACGAAATGCGAACGATCGAGTCGATTGTCGTGTCGACGGCGTGTTCCCCTGCCAACTTCGAGACCCCGTACACCGACCTTGGATTCGGCTTGTCACTCTCCACGTACGCAGTTGCCTTGGTCCCATCGAAGACGTAGTCGGTGGAGATGTACACCACTCGCGCATCCACTTTGCGTGCTGCGCTCACCACGTGTTCGGTGGCGGTGCCGTTGAACAGCATCGCCTTTTCGGCGTCGCTTTCGCATGCATCAACGGCGGTCCATGCAGCAGCATGAATTACCACGTCGGGGCGCTCGCGGGTGACCGCCAACTGCACTGCGGTGGCATCGGTGACGTCGAGTTCGGCACGGGCCAACCCGGATACCTGATGACCGCCAGCTTGCGCTGCGTCAACCAGTTCGCGTCCCAACTGTCCGCCAGCGCCCGTGATGAGAATCTTCACAGCGCCACGGTCTTCACGGCTTGGCCTTGAGCGGCTCCCACCACCAGCGGTTGTCGCGGTACCAGGCAACGGTGGCCTCGAGTGCTTCGTCGAGCGAGCGTTGACGCTTCCAACCCAAGTTGGTGATCTTTGCGATGTCTACCGAGTACCGTCGGTCGTGACCCTTGCGATCCTGCACGTATTGCACGCTGGCCTCGTCCTTGCCGTGGAGTGCGAGGAGTTTGTCCACCAGCACACGGTTGGGCGTTTCGTTGCCGGCACCGATGTTGTAGATCTCGCCGAGCGTCCCCTTCTCCAACACCAGGTGCACACCCGAGCAGTGGTCGTCCACGTACAACCAGTCGCGTTCGTTGAGCCCGTCGCCGTACAACGGAATCTTCTTGCCATCCAACAAGTTGGTGGTGAAGAGCGGAATTGCCTTCTCCGGATATTGGAACGGACCGAAGTTGTTGGTGCATCGGGTGACCAACACGGGTGTTCCGTGCGTGGAGAAGTACGACAACGCGATGAGGTCGCTACCCGCCTTCGATGCCGAGTACGGCGATCGTGGCTCGAGCGGATCGGTCTCTTTCGAAGATCCGACTTCGACGCTGCCATACACCTCGTCGGTGCCGATGTGTACCACGCGTTGCATGCCGAGCTTGCGTGCGGTGTCGATCACCACGTTGGTGCCGAAACAATTGGTGAGAATGAAGTCCTCGCCACTCTCGATGGAACGATCAACGTGGCTTTCGGCGGCAAAGTGCACCACCCAGTCGTGGCCCTTCATCGCAGCCTCGATGTCGCCTGGATGGCAGATGTTGCCCTTCACGAACGAGAACCGCGGGCTGTCGTCCATGTCTCGCAACGTTGACAAATTGCCCGCATACGTGAGCGAGTCGTACACCGTTACCGAATGGTCGGTGTTGCGCAGCACCCATCGCGCATAGTTGCTTCCGATGAACCCGGCCCCGCCGGTAACGAAGATCTTCATGTCAGGCGCGTACGCCCCACCGTGACGCAGTCCGCGGCGTGCTGGCGCGGACGACGCTCATGTTCGCATTCCCCAGATGGGCTGCTGATGCGGCGCGATGTCCTTGCGAAGCGGGTTGGCTTGGTCGCGCTTCGACAACGTTGGTGATGCGATTCCCCAGTCGGCGCCAATTGCGGGATCGTTGTAGGCGACGCCGAGCTCGTCGTTGGGGTTGTAGTAGTTGTCCACCAAGTACGTGATGGTCATGTCGGTGAGCGATGCAAAACCATGCGCAACACCCGGCGGAATGAATACACCGCGATGATCGTGCGTTCCGTCCTTGCGCGCGCCGAGGTCGACCACCTGCGTGACGCCGTCGGTGGGTGAACCCTTGCGCAGGTCGTGCAACACCACCCGACAGGTTCCATACGGCACGTACCAGTAATCGGCTTGATGTAGGTGGTAGTGCAGCCCGACGATTGCTCCGGCTTTACGGTCGCCACGATTGCCCTGAATCATCTCTCGGCCGAGCGGGAACCATTCGCGACGGTACGTCTCGATGAAGAATCCGCGTTCGTCACCGTGCATGCTCGGCTCGACGATCTGCACACCTTTGATGAGGTCGGATTCGGTGATCGTGGGCATCTAGGCGTCGAGCTCCACTTTGGAATCGTCGCCGAGCATCAACCGCAAGGCGCGCGGGCGGTGCTGCGACTTGACTACCTGCACGTTGCGACCCAAGAGTGAATCGGTCATCTTGTGCACGTCGTTGACCGTGCAGCCGTCGAGTAGCACGGAGTGCTCGAGTTCGCTGTGCACGATGTTGCAGTTGTTGCCCACCGAGGTGTACGGACCGATGTAGCTGTTGTCGATAACCGTGTCGCTACCGATCACCACGGGGCCGCGAATGCGCGAGTTGACGATTTTTGCGCCTTTCATGATCACTACGCGACCTTCGATCTGCGAACTGCCATCCACGCTGCCGTCGTTGCGCGGCTCCAGCACTTCGAGCACCAATCGATTGCATTCCAACAACGGATCCTTCTTGCCGGTGTCGATCCACCAGCCCTTCAGCACTTCGTGACGAACGGTCTTGCCCTGCTCGATGAGCCATTGGATGGCGTCGGTGATCTCCAACTCGCCACGCGGTGACGGCTTGATCGCCCGAACTGCGTCGTTGATGGTCTTGTCGAACAGATACACACCCACGAGGGCCAGGTCGCTCGGTGGATCCTTTGGCTTCTCCACCAGGCGCTTGACGTGTCCTTCCTTGGTGACTTCGGCAACCCCAAATTGGCGCGGGTCATCCACATGACACAACAAGATTTGTGCAGTCGGCGCATTCTTGCCACCCGCTGCGCGAGCAGTTTCGAACTCCTTCACGAAACCCTCGAGCCCCTGCTCCAGCATGTTGTCGCCGAGATACATGACGAAGTCGTCATTGCTCAAGAAGTCGTTGGCGATCAACACACAGTGGGCAAGTCCGAGCGGCTGATCTTGAGGTATGTACGTCACCTTCACGCCGAATTGGGAGCCGTCGCCCACGGCCGACATGATCTCTTTTCGCGTGTCGCCGACGATGATGCCGATCTCGCGAATACCGGCACGCTGCATCGCTTCGATGCCGTAGAACAAGATGGGCTTGTTGGCGATGGGCACCAGTTGTTTGGCACTGGTGTGGGTGATGGGTCGCAAACGCGTACCAGCACCACCAGACAGGATGAGCCCCTTCATCGCAGTCTCAGGCTAGTTCGTGGGCAATTACTAGGGTTTCTTTCGTGAAGCCCACCTATCTGCACGCGTTCACCAAACCATCTCGCACCGAATTCGTTGCCATGGTGCGCGGTGAAGGGGCTCGTCTCTACGACGCCAACGGCAAGGAATACATCGACGGCATGGCGAGCCTCTGGTACTGCAACATCGGCCACGGTCGCAAGGACATGGCGGATGCCATCGCCGCACAGGTGGTGAAACTGGAGTCGTACAACAACTTCGATCCGTTCACCACGGACATCACCGATCGTCTCACCGACAAATTGCACTCACTCTCCCCCATGCCGGACAACCGCGTGTTCCTGTGTTCGAGCGGATCTGAGGCCGTCGATACGGCGATGAAACTTGCTCGCCTCGCCCACGTGCAGGCGGGCCATCCGGAGCGCACCATGATCATTTCGCGTGGGCGCGGTTACCACGGCACCAACTTCGGTGGCACCAGCGCACAGGGTTTGCCGCTCAACAAGATTGGTTACGACCCACTGGTTCCCGACGTAACACAAGTGGATCCCGACGACATCGAGGCGTTGTCCATGACCATGAGCCGTGATGGTGCACGCATCGCCGCCGTGCTGGTCGAGCCCTTGCAAGGTGCAGGCGGAGTGTTCCCACCGAGTGACGGCTACTTGCAGGCGGTACGCAAGTTGTGCGACCAGCACGGAGCGTTCCTCATCTTCGACGAAGTGATCTCCGGCTTTGGTCGACTCGGCACGTGGTTTGCCGCACAGCACTATGGCGTGACTCCCGACTTCACTTGCTTTGCCAAAGCCGTGACCTCGGGGTATGTTCCGCTCGGTGGTGTGTTCGTTGGTGCCGCCCCGTTGCGTGCGCTCGAAGCTGATGCGAACTTCTTCCTCCGCACCGGATACACCTACTCGGGCCATGCCACCGCGTGCGCTGCGGCATTGAAGAACCTCGACATCATCGAGAGCGAAGGATTGGTGGAACGCGCAAAGCACGTTGGTTCGCTCGTGTCGTCCGCACTCCATGCGCTGCAACGCGATGGCGTGTTGAGAGAGGTTCGTGGTGAAGGCGCCGTCTGGGCAGCCGGCCTGCACAAGCAACACGACGCCATGGCGGTGCGAGACATTGCCATGCGCAATGGCGCCATCGTCCGAGGTATCGGCGCCGATACCAACGCCTTTTGTCCACCGCTTGTGACGACCGATGCAGAGATTGGGCGGCTCATGGATGCCTACGCATCAGCGCTTCATGAGCATGTGCGGGCCGTCGGATCCTGACTCGCGCCACATCGCACGACACTTCGCCTGACTCGCACCGTACGACGTTGCGCCACTAGGTTCACGTCGTGAATCTCGCAGGTCGCAATGCACTGATCACCGGTGGTGCCAGTGGCATTGGTGCGGCCGTTGCCGAGTCGTGGGTGAAGGCTGGCGCCACGGTCACCATCGTCGACGTGAACGCCGAAGCACTCGCTTCCACGGGAAAACGTCTCGGCATCGCAGCCGAGGCCCTCGACGTCTCATCCAGCGAAGCGTGGACCAGCTTCATTGCGTCGCACGACCACTTCGACCTCGTACACCTGAACGCCGGCATCACCACGCACCGCGACGTGCTGGATGGGCCGGCGGATCCGGCACAGCCGCCGCTGGTGCGAGTAACCGATGACGAGTACCGCCGCGCGATCGGCGTGAACGTGGATGGCGTGGTGTTCGGCGCACGTGCGGTGATTCCCGGCATGTGTGAACGTCGCAGCGGCGACATCGTGGTGACTGCGTCGGTTGCGGCGTTCGTACCGATTCCTCCTGATCCGATTTACGGTCTCACCAAATATGCAGTGTCGGGTTTGGTGAAGTCGCTGACGCCGCGGCTCGCCGAGTTCGGCGTCTGTATCAGCGCCATCTGCCCGGGGTTCGTCGACACGCCGCTGATCAGTGAACGTGCCCGCGACTGGATCGCCCAACTGGGAATGCCGCTCATGCAGACCCAGCAAGTGGTGGATGCGGTCACTACGTCGGTGACTCGACGCGTGAACGGCGCACATTGGATCGTGCTGCCAGACCAAGACCCGATATTGCACGAGCAAGCCGTGGTGCCGTTCCCCACCAACCCGCAGTGACAGCACCAACGTTCAATCCGTTCGACCCGGCGTTTCGCGCCAACCCGCATCCGTTCTACGACGCCCTCCGGGAGCACGACCCCGTTCATGTCTCTTTGGGTGGCATGGTGGTGCTCACTCGCTACAGCGATGTGGCAACGGTGCTTCGTTCCAACGACTACAGCCGCGACATCGAGAAGTCGGCACGACCCATCGACGACCCGATTCGCAATCGCATGCGCGAGCGGCGGCGCGATTCGTCGAAGTCGATCCTCAATCTCGACCCGCCCGACCACACGCGGCTACGTCGACTCGTGTCGAAGTCGTTCACTCCGAGCGCCATCGATTCGCTCCGCCCCATGGTGCAGCGATTCGTCGATGAGGCCCTGGATGCGGCAGAACGGCGCGTGCGCGATGGCGGCACCTTCGAACTGATCGATGACGTCGCCTTTCCCGTGCCGTTCTTGGTGATTTCAGCGATGTTGGGCATGCCCACCAGCCGCGCCGACGAACTTCGCGAGTGGTCGCAGGTCATCACTCGCACGCTCGAGCCAACCGTGGGTTTGGCAGATCTCGAAGAAGCCGACGCTGCATTCGCCGGACTTCTCCCCTTCCTGGACCAAACCATCAGCGAGCGTCGCCGCAATCTCGGCACCGACATGTTGTCCTCGCTCATCTCCGCCGAAGAGTCGGGCGACAAACTCACGGCGGAAGAATTGGTCACCTTCGTGGTGCTGTTGTACATCGCCGGACATGAAACCACGGTGAACCTCATCGGCAATTCGATGTTGGCGCTCTTGCGAGCACCCGACCAATTGCAGTACGCCCGCAACAATGGACTCGACTCCAACGCCGTGGACGAGCTACTTCGCTTCGATGGCCCGGTGCAACACACGGTGCGTGTGCCGGTCGTGCCGGTGCAGTTTCAGGTTGGTGACCGAGTGGTGGAAGTTGCCCCCGGAGAACGTGTACTCACCAGCCTTGGTGCAGCCAGCCACGACCCGAGCGTGTTCGAGAATCCCCACCAGTTGGATCTCCGCCGCACGAACGCCAACAAACATCTCGGCTTCGCCGCCGGCATTCACTATTGCCTGGGCTCAGCGTTGGCAAAACTCGAAGCGCAAGTGGCAATCGAAAGTCTTCTTACCCGTTTTTCCAAGGTGGAGTTGGCCGACGAACCGAGTTGGCGTGACCGACTTACGATTCGCGGGGTTGATCGCCTGGCGCTCGCAGTCGAGCGATGAGCGAACTGGTATCCCAGCGTCGCCCACCCATCTCCATTACTTCGCCGTAGTAGTCGTTCACGATGGTGGTGATTGGCAGATCCACTCCGAGCCGTTTTGCCTCGTCCAAACAGATGGCGAGATCCTTTCGCATCCACTCCACGGCGAATCCGAAATTGAATTCGTTGCGCACCATCGTTTTGGAGCGATTCACCATCTGCCATGAACCAGCGGCACCCTGCGAGATGACTTCCACCAAGGCGTCGGGGTCGAGCCCGGCAGCCATTGCGAGGTTGAGGCCTTCACTCAACCCCTGCACCACTCCTGCGATGCAGATTTGGTTCACCATTTTCGCGAGTTGACCCGAGCCGGCGTTGCCGAGCCGTTTGCAGACCTTCGCGTAGCTCATGATTACCGGGTGGGCGCGATCGAACACGCCTTCGTCGTCTGCGCCGCACATGACCGACAGTTGTCCGTATTCTGCTCCTGCTTGACCACCCGATACGGGAGCATCGATGAAGCCGATACCGCGCTCGGCGCACGCAGCCGCCAACTCGCGCGCCAACGTTGCCGATGCAGTGGTGTGGTCCACCACGATGCCGCCCCTTGCGATTCCGGCGAGAACTCCGTCGTCGCCGTAGATCACGGAACGCACGTCGTCGTCGTTCCCCACGCAGACGAACACGATGTCGGCACCGCGTGCTGCTTCGCGCGGTGTGGCTGCATGTGATCCGCCGTTGGCGGCAACCCACGCCTCTGCCTTCTGTGCCGTGCGGTTGTACACGGTGACACGGTGGCCCTTGGTGGCGAGATGGCGCGCCATGGGACTGCCCATTACACCAAGGCCGATGAACGCGACGCTCACGACGTTGTTCCCAGTCTCACGACCATGCCCACAGTCTCACGACCATGCCGGACCTTCGGGCGTGACGTACGCCGAGGTGATTCCACCGTCGATGATCAAACTCTGACCCGTCATCCAACTGCTTTCGTTGGACGCCAAGAACAGTGCGCCATTGACGATCTCGTGTGGCTCACCGAAGCGTCCCATTGGGATGTGCACGAGGCGACGCTCACGCTTGGCGTCGTCGCTGAGAAACTTGGCGAGGAGCGGCGTCATCACGGGTCCCGGACACAACGCGTTGGCTCGCACGCCACGACGGGCATAAATGGCGGCCATCTCGCGGGTCATTGCAAGCACTGCACCTTTTGATGCCGTATATGCGATTTGCGGCGTTGCCGCGCCGAGATGCGCAACGAACGACGCAACATTCACGATCGACGAGGTCTCACCGGACTTTTTCGCCGACTCGATCATGTGCGGTATGGCGTGTCGACATGCAAGGAGCACACCCTTCACGTTGATGTCGAGCGTGGTTTGAATGACATCGTCGGGCGTGTTGGTGGGGTCGTCATCGGCCGACAACATCACGCCTGCATTGTTGTACAGCACATGCAGATCGCCGAAGGTCTTCACGGCGAATTCGATTGCCGCACGTAGCGACGCATCACTACCAACATCACAACTCACGGCTGCCGCAGTGCCGCCCGCCCGCTCGATGGCACCGAGTGCGTCGGTTGCATCACCGATGTCGGCGATCACCACGCTTGCACCTTCGGCAGCAAAGCGCTCGGCGCCAACACGACCCAAGCCGCTTGCACCACCGGTGATGAAGGCAACCTTGCCAGCGAGACGTCCGGTCATCAGTGGTGGTGCCCGATCATCCGTTACGCGCGCTCGAAGTAGCGCGTGCGCTCCCAATCGGTAACGCTGCTGTTGAACGTTGCCCACTCGTGGCGAGCCATGGTGAGCAAATGGTGGTGCACATCTTCACCAAAACATTCTCGTGCAATGTCACTGTGCTCCCACAAGTCGGCGGCTTCGGCAAGGGTCGCCGGAATTCGTGCAAGATCCTTCGCCTCGTAGCCGTTGCCCTGGTAGGCATCGGGTAGCTGGAGGCGATGGCGAATGCCATACAAACCAGCGGCAATCGTGCCGGCGAAAGCAAGGTAGGAGTTGGCGTCGGCACCCGGGATTCGACACTCCACGCGTGTTGCGGCACCGTGACCCACCACGCGGTACCCGAGCGTTCGATTGTCGATTCCCCACGCCACCGCCGTGGGCGCCCACGAACCTGGCTGGAATCGTTTGTAGCTGTTCACCGTCGGACCCCACAAGATGCTGAAGTCGCGCGCTGCCGCCAACTGCCCTGCCAAATACATGCGAAAGTGATCGGTCAACACGAGCGCGTCGCCACCGTGTGCCGCATCTGCGTGTGCGCTGCCACCGTCAAAAGCCGAGCCTCGCACCGCTCCCTCACTCAAATGCCACAGGCTGGAGTGCACATGACACGATGATCCGGTTTCTGCGAAGTCGTACTTGGCCATGAAGGTGACACTTCGCCCGAGCCCAGCGGCAATTTCCTTGGCGGCCGTCTTGTACACCGCATTGCGGTCGGCCATTTCCAACGCCCGCGTGTACGCCAAGTTCAACTCGTGTTGACCACGACCTGCTTCACCCTTGGAGAATTCCACCGGGATACCGGCCGCCTCCAGTCCGCGACGAATCTCGCCCACCACGTATTCATCCCGTGTGGTTTGGACGATTTGGTAGTCCTCCATGAACGGCGAGTGGGGCGTGAGGTTGCGATGCCCGCGCACGTGAAGGTCTTCGTAGGAATCGCGGAAGAGATAGAACTCGATCTCGCTACCGATCATCGGCTCCAGATTCATGCGCTGTGCTGCCAGCACTTGGTCGCGCAACACCTGACGAGGCGCCACACCAATGGGTTCGCCCGTCTTCACCGAAAACAGGTCGCACAAGATGAGCGCGGTCTTGGGGACCCAGGGCGTAATCCGAATGGTGGAAAAATCGGCGCGCGCCAACATGTCGCCATACCCAAGGTCATAGGAAGCGAATCGGTATCCCGGCACCGCGACGTCGTCGAAGTCCGTTGCGATGAGATAGTCACAGTTCTCGGTGCCATGCTCGGCAACCTGCTCAATAAAGAAGCGTCCCGTGGTGCGCTTGCCAACGAGACGGCCCTGCAAATCCGGGAACGCCATCACCACCGTGTCGATGTCCCCCCGCTCGATGGCGGCGAACAACTCATCGCGCGTTGGTTGCTTCACAGCATCACTCCGCCACGACGCGTTGGTTGCTTCACAGCATCACTCCCTCACGAGTGGGCTGGACCAACATGACTTACTTCTTCTTGCTCGTCGCCTTGGGCTTGGCTGGCTTCTTCGCGTCGGCCTTCTTCGGGTCGGCTTTGCGCTTGCCACCGGTGGATGCACGACCCAACTCCTGCAATTGCGACTTACCGCCAGCGCTGAGCACACCCTTTTCGAGTGCATCGTCGAGGAAGCGGGTGGCCTCTTCGGTGCTGCAGCGCTTCGAGGGTGCAATTTCGGAGATGAGGTTCAGGCGCGCACGCTCGTACATGGTTTTTTCGGCGGCCGAAAGCTGATTCTCGCGATCGCGAGCCGCCAAGTTTCGCACCACTTCGGCAACCTGGTACACATCACCGCTCTTCAACTTTTCCTGGTGGTTCTTGAAACGACGCGACCAGTTGGCAGGCACTCGAGGATCGGGCTTGGAGAGCACGTCGACGAGGTCTTGCAATTCGCTCTTGGATACCGGCGGACGGATACCGAGGTCGTACACCTTGGCAACCGGAACGGAAAGGGTCATGCCTTTACCCGTGGCGTCGGTCATGACGGACTCGAGAATCAGGTAGTCCTGCACCACATCGAAAGCTCGCATGCGCTTGATGGCTTTCACGGTGCATGCACCGTGCTGGGGGTAGATGACGGTGTCGCCTTTTTTGAACTTCTTCACGCTTGCTCTTCCTCCATGGGGTCGGTTCAGGCTAAGGCGTGGATACGCACGCGATCAGCCACCGTGTGGCGACCCCGGCAGGAATCGAACCTGCAACCTACGGATTAGAAGTCCGTTGCTCTTCCAATTGAGCTACGGGGTCGTGAGAGTCATGACTCCTGGCTGTGTACCGTGGCAATGACCCGCCTTCCACGGTACGCACGCAGGATTGACCCCGCGGGTCGGTGGCCAGATCGTGGCGATCCCTATGGAGGCTGGTTGGGCCGCGGTTGTACCCCAGCCTCAAATATGACAGTTTCATTACAAATATGCCCGAAAGGTAAAGGACTTGTAACTGGCTTCGTGCCCATGTGAACCCCAAAATGCCCTAGAACTGAATCGACCCCTCAAGGGTGGCCATCCGGCCGCTCGGGTTCAAACAAAGGAAACAACAACAATGGACAAAGTCCCTTGGATAGCTGAGCTATCAGAAAGCCAAAACGAGCTGATTTACAACGGATTCTCCTTCGCGGTCGCCGCGATGGGCATCGGATTCGTGTACTTCCTCGTATCACGCAACCGCGTAGCTCCGCAGTACCGCAGCGCCGTCACCATGTCGGCGATGATTTGCGGTATCGCCGCCTACCACTACTGGCGCATCTTCGGCCAGTTCGCCGACGGAGGCACATGGAACGAGGGCTACCGCTATGCGGACTGGCTCCTCACCGTTCCGTTGCTCGTCGCTGAACTCGTCGTCGTGTCGGGCCTGAGCAAAGAAGCAGCCAAGAAGGTCACCCCACGTCTCGTGGTCGCGGCCCTCTTGATGATCGCCACCGGTTACCCGGGCGAGACTGCAGCCGCTGGCAGCAGCACCCGCACGGTCTGGGGCATCATCTCGAGCATCTTCATGCTCTATGTGCTCTACGAATTGTTCGCTGGCGAAGTGGGCAAGGCGCTCAAGTCACAGAGCGGAGAAGTGGGCTCGAAGCTGAACAACGTTCGCTACCTGCTCCTCTTCACCTGGGGCGTGTACCCAATCGCCTACATCTTGGGCGATTCAACCAGCTGGCTCTCCGAGACTCTCGGCTTGAGCGGCAGCGAGGCATCAACTGCGATCCAGTTCGGCTACACCATTGCCGACGTGTTGGCCAAGCCTGGTTACGGCTTGATCATCTTGGG
>JBBANV010000036.1:10389-12173 GCA_040401775.1 Ilumatobacteraceae bacterium | reverse complement strand
CTACTTGTGAAGCGGCCCTATCGCGTTGTCGTTGCCAAGCCCGGACTTGACGGCCACGACCGCGGGGCAAAGACCATCTCTCGTGCACTCCGTGATCACGGATTCGAAGTCATCTACACCGGTCTGCACCAAACCCCCGAGCAGATCGCCGAGACGGCATTGCAGGAGGACGTCGATGCAGTCGGGCTCTCGTTGCTGTCGGGTGCGCATCTCACGTTGTTTCCACGGGTGATGGAGGAGTTGCGAGCACGCGACATGGGCGATGTGATGATCTTCGGTGGTGGAGTCATTCCCGATGCCGATGCCGCAGCTCTCAAACAACAAGGTGTCAGCGAAATATTCGGGCCTGGATCGTCGTTGAAGACGATTGCCGAGTGGCTGGAAACGGTGCTCGACGAGCGAGAAAAGGTGAGCAACTAATGGACCTGTTCGAATATCAAGGCAAGCAGTACTTCGCCAAGTTCGGTATTCCCGTCTCGGCTGGTGACGTGGCCCACACCGTGGACGAAGCCATCGCCATCGCCGAGCGTGTCGGATACCCCGTGGTGGTGAAGGCACAGGTGCAGGTGGGAGGTCGCGGCAAGGCGGGTGGCATCAAACTTGCCAACAACAAAGCCGAAGTGCAAACGCACGCCACGAACATCCTCGGCATGGACATCAAGGGTCATGTCGTAAAGCGCGTGTGGGTGGAGTGTGCTTCGGACATCGCCGAGGAGTACTACGCATCGTTCACGCTCGATCGCGCCGCAAAGCAGCACCTCCTCATGTTGTCGGCGCAGGGAGGCGTGGACATCGAGGAAGTCGCCGCGAAGGATCCGACTGCAATCGTGAAGTTGCACGTGAACCCGATTGTCGGCATCAGCGCCGCCGTTGCCAAGAAGGCTGCTGCAGATGCACGCATTCCGGCCAAGGCCCAAGATGGAGTCGCCGACATCCTGGTGAAGTTGTACGACTGTTTCGTCAAGGGTGACTGTGACCTGGCGGAGATCAACCCATTGATCTTGAAGCCCACCGGTGAAGTGCACGCACTCGATGCAAAGGTGAGTTTGGATGGCAATGCACTCTTCCGTCACCCGGAATGGGAGGCGTTCCGCGCCACCGAAGAACTCGATGATCGTGAGCGCTTGGCCCGCGAGAAGGACCTGCAGTACATCGGACTCGATGGCAGTGTGGGCATCATCGCCAACGGTGCCGGCTTGGCCATGAGCACCTTGGACGTGGTGAATCAAGTTGGTGGCAAGGCCGCAAACTTCCTCGACATTGGTGGCGGCGCGAATGCCGAACTCATGACTGCGGCGCTCGAAGTCATCAATTTCGATACCAAGGTGAAGAGCATTTTCATCAACATTTTCGGCGGAATCACCCGTGGTGAAGAAGTTGCCAAGGGCATCGTGGAGGCAATGCGTCGGGTGGAGCTTCGTGCACCCATCGTGATTCGACTGGATGGCACCAATGCCGATCAAGGTCGGGCAATCCTCGCCGAGGCAGGGATTCCTTCGAACAAATTGATGTCCAAGCCCACGATGCTCGAAGCGGCTCGTGCCGCAGTGGACATTGCCAACGGTAAGGTCGGCTGAATATGACGTACTGCACTGGAAAGGCAAACTGATCATGGCGATTTTCGTCAACGAAAACACCAAGGTGATCGTTCAGGGTCTCACTGGCGGTCAAGGCAAGTTTCACGGTCTGCGAAATCGTGCCTATGGCACCAAGGTGGTAGCCGGAGTAACTCCCGGCAAGGGTGGCCAGGACGTCGAGGGCATTCCCGTCTTCGACAGTGTCGC
>JBBANV010000036.1:6899-10289 GCA_040401775.1 Ilumatobacteraceae bacterium | reverse complement strand
GGGCGCTGCAACATCGGCATTACCGCGGGAGAAATCGCACACGAGCCGACACCGGGTGGCAAGAACGTCGGAATCGTGTCGCGGTCGGGAACGCTCACGTATCAGGCGTTGTTCGAGCTCAAGCAACAGGGCATCGGTGTTACCACGTGCGTTGGCATTGGTGGCGACCCCGTTCCAGGAACCTCCTTCGTGGATTGTCTTGCCGAGTTCCAGAAGGATCCCGAGACCAGCGCAATCCTCATGATCGGAGAAATCGGTGGTTCGGCAGAAGAAGAAGCCGCCGAGTTCATCAAAGCCAACGTCACCAAGCCGATGAGTGCGTACATCGCAGGTGTGACTGCACCGGCGGGCAAGAAGATGGGTCATGCCGGCGCAATCGTGTCGGGTGGCAAGGGAACCGCGCAAGGCAAGATGGACGCACTTCGTGCTGCAGGCGTGAAGGTTGGAGCCAATCCAACCGAAGCCGGTCAGTTGATGGCGCAGATCATTGCTTCACTCAGCTGACGCTTGCTACATCCGTAGCATGTGAGGGCACTATGCGAGTGAGCGACCTCCTTGCGCGTGGTCGAACCTATTCCTTCGAGTTCTTCCCGCCCAAATCCGACGAGGCTCAAGCGCAACTCGTCTCCACCATCGACGAGCTGACGCCACTGCAGCCGAGCTTCTTCTCGGTGACGTACGGTGCCTTGGGCAGTACCCGCACTCGTACGCGTGATGTCGTGGTCGACCTCGCCCGCAACGGCACGATTCCGCCGGTTGCCCACTTGACCTGCGTTGGCCAGACCCGCGCCGAGATCGACGAACTCCTGGGGGAGTACAAGGCTGCGGGTGTCGTGAACATCCTCGCTTTGGGTGGCGACTTACCAACGGATCCTTCACAACTCGGCCCGAGTGAGTTTCGCTACGCACTCGATCTCGTGGAGCACCTACGGACCAACTTCGACGTGTGTATCGGTGTGGCAGCACACCCAGAGGTGCATCCGCGCTCGACATCGCGTCAGATGGATCGCCAGCATTTGGCCGAAAAACTGCGCCTCGCCGATTTTGCGATGACGCAGTTCTTCTTCGATGTCGAGCACTATCGCCGACTCGTCGACGAGCTGGCAGCGCTTGGAGTGACCAAGCCGGTGATCCCGGGAGTGATGCCAGTAACCAACAAGGGTCAGATCGTGAAGATGGCACAGATGTCGGGTGCTGCTTTGCCCACCTGGTTGACCGACCGTCTTGCACCGTTGGAACAGCCCGAAGACATCCGCAAGCTTGGTGTGGAAGTCGCAACGAAGTTGAGTAGCGACCTGTTGGCCGCAGGTGCTCCCGGCTTGCATCTCTACACGCTGAATCGATCGGTGGCCCCGCGCGAAATCTTCCGGAACCTGGGTCTTTCGTGATCGACGAAGGTTTGGCATGAACGACAAACGACCAAGTTTGCTGGGATATCTGCCGGCGCTGGACGGCGTTCGCGCGCTGGCGGTCATCGCCGTCATCGTGTATCACGCCAACAAGACGTGGCTGGGTGGCGGCTTCCTTGGCGTCGAGGTGTTCTTCGTCATCAGCGGATTTCTCATCACGTCGTTGCTAATTGCGGAGTCCGAGCGTGATGGCCGCATCAGCCTGAAACAGTTCTGGGTGAGGCGTGCTCGCCGATTGTTGCCGGCGTTGTGGATGCTGCTCCTCCTCGTTGCGGTGTACTGCTCCATTTTCGAGCGTGACACGCTTGGCAACTTGCGTGGCGACATCATCGCTGCGCTGATGTACGGCTTCAACTGGTTCCAAATCTGGGTGGGCACGTCGTACTTCACGGCGTTCGACTTCGTTCCGCTTCGTCACCTCTGGTCGTTGGCGGTGGAAGAGCAGTTCTATGTGTTCTGGCCGGTCATCATGTTGACATTGATGAAGCTTGGTCGACGCAGATTGCCCCTCGTCGGCGTGCTCTTCATCGCAACATCGATCGCAATCGCGGTGTTCACGGCGTTCACCTACCGCAGCGGTGCCATCGGAACGGTGACGGACACCCCCGAACAGTTCATGGCATTCCTCGGCCAGCCCGTGTCGCGAATCGACTTCCTCTTCCTCGGCACCTTCACGCGTGCCGGTGGTTTGTTCCTGGGTGCCGCATTGGCCGTGTTTTGGCGGCCGTGGTTGTTACAAACCTCACCGATCGGTACGAGAGGCCAGCTGCTCGACGGCGTATTCCTCCTCGGATTGGCTGGTCTGGCGGTGTCTGCCGCGGTGTTTCGCGATGTGGTGGACATCACCAATGTCGGGCTCACGGGATACGACATCTTGTTCCGCGGCGGTTTCTTCCTCGTTGGCATAGCCAGCGTCGCCGTCATTGCTGCGGCGGTCCATCCGACCGCCACGATGACCCACGCATTGCTCGGCAACCGTGTGATGACCCATATCGGACAGCGTTCGTACGGTCTGTACTTGTATCACTGGCCGGTGTTCCAGATGTACCGACGATTCGCGGGCAAGGGCCTCACGCCGTACGAGTTCGTCTTGTTGATGCTCCTGACCCTTGCGATTACCGAGTTGTCATATCGCTACGTGGAGTTGCCGGTGCGGGACGGCAGATTCGGCACATGGTGGCGTAGTCGTCGCGAAGAACGACGAATGGGTGTGCTCGTGGACTCTGCAACCCGACGCCGACGTGCCGGGGTGTTTGCAATCAGCGCAATGCTGCCTGCGTTTGCATTGGTAAGCGTGGCCACGGCGGATGTGAAGTTGAACGACATCAGCCAGAGCCTCGCTGAGAGTGAATCGGCCGTCGTAAACGTGCTCGGTGAATCGTCGGGTGGCTCGGTGAACGATGGCGATGAAACGTCACCGACGACGGTTGACCAGAGCGTTCCGCTGATCATCGGTGGTGGCGCAACGCAGACCACCACCTTGGACGGTCAGCTCATCGACGTGCTTGCCATTGGCGACTCGGTCATGCTCGGTGCCGCTCGGGAATTGTCTGCGCGTGGTGCCACGGTGGATGCGATGAAGAGCCGCTCGGTGCGCCAGGCACTGGAGATCGTGAACTATCTCAAGTCCGTGCGACGACTCGGTTCCATCGTGGTGATTCACCTCGGCACCAACAGCACCACGACCGAAGAGGTGTTCGATCAAATCATGGCGACGCTTGCAGATACCCCGCTCGTGCTGTTCCTCACGGTGCACGTGCCGAGTGAGCCGCGTCAGTCGATCAACAATCGTCTGATCAATGCACTACCCACCAAGTACTCGAACGTGAAGGTGCTCGACTGGCACACCATCGTGGGGCAGTTCCCGGAGTACTTGTACTCGGATCAAACGCACTTGCGACCAGCCGGCGCGCGCTTTTATGCAGATCTCATCATGCAGGCGGTCGGCCGCCTGTAACGGATGACCCGAGTGGTCGGCCGC
>JBBANV010000036.1:0-6799 GCA_040401775.1 Ilumatobacteraceae bacterium | reverse complement strand
CTGTTTGCCGTGGCGTTGGGGCAATCGTCTAGCGTGAGCCCCCGTGACAACACCAGTACGAGTCGCCGTTACCGGCGCAGCAGGACAAATTGGCTACAGCCTCATCTTCCGAATCGCCTCAGGCGCAATGCTCGGACCTGATACACGGGTCATTTTGCAACTCCTCGAAGTAACGCCCGCGCTCGGAGCACTCTCGGGCGTCAAGATGGAGCTCGACGACTGTGCATTCCCATTGCTCGACAGCGTGGTGTGCACCGATGATGCAAACGTTGCATTCGGTGACGCCGACGTTGCGCTGCTCGTCGGCGCAATGCCTCGCAAGGACGGCATGGAGCGCAAGGACTTGCTCTCGGCCAACGGTGGAATCTTCAAACCGCAAGGCCAGGCAATCGCGAAGAATGCCAAGAAGGACATCAAGGTGCTGGTGGTGGGCAACCCAGCCAACACCAACGCGCTCATTGCATTGAACAACGCAGCCGGCATCGACCCGCGTCAATTCACTGCGATGACCCGACTCGACCACAATCGTGCAATGTCGCAGCTCGCCATGCGCGTCAACCGCCCCGTGTCCAGTATCAAGAAGATGACCGTCTGGGGGAACCACTCCACCACGCAGTACCCCGATCTTTCACACTGCGAAGTGGACGGCAAGCCCGCCAAATCGCTGGTGAACGATGACGCTTGGATCAACGACACGTTCATTCCGACGGTTGCCAAGCGTGGCGCAGCGGTAATCAAGGCGCGCGGAGCGTCATCGGCAGCCTCGGCGGCCAACGCGGCCATCGATCACGTCCGTTCTTGGGCGCTCGGTACGGCACCGGGTGACTGGGTGAGCATGTCCGTGCCGAGTGACGGTTCGTATGGCGTTCCGGAAGGTTTGGTGTCGTCGTTCCCGTGCACCTGTGCTGGTGGCAACTACCAGATCGTGAAGGGTTTGGAGATCGACGCTTACAGCCGCACCAAGATCGATGCATCAGTTGCCGAATTGCAGGAAGAGCGCGACGCGGTGAAGGCCCTCGGCCTCATTTAACGATCTTCGGTGATCGCGGATCAGCGACACTCATTGGTCGCGAATCAGCGATACTCGGTGGTTTCGCGGACGCGAGCAAACACCGCATCGAGTGCGGCAAACAGTGGTTGAGCGTCGATCACTTTTTGGTGGTCGCCGCTGAATCGAACGAGGCCATTGATGAATGCCTCTGCTGCGTTCACCTTGCCTGTGGCCACGCCAACTGCGGTGTCGTAACTCTGCGTGAACGTGACATCGCTCGGTACGGCACCCTTGCCGAAACTGAGTTTTCCGTCATGACACGAGAAGTGATAACTCACATCACCCAATGGCGTGCCGGACACCAACTGTGTGACGACGACGGCATGCTGGGGCGCCAGAGCATTGATCGAGGCGTCTAGAGCCAGCTGCTGAGCAACCGCCGTGATCCACTCGTCGCTCAGGTAGCGCACGACGAGTGGATCAGTACGGCTTAAGCGGACTGGAAGCTGACGGTCTGTCGGCTCGAGCGGTAGATCGAAGCCAACAACACCACCAGGGCCACGCCGGCGATGGTGTAGCGAGCGGCAGTGTCGTCACGCAGGTTGATGACTGCGGGCAAGATCAACAACGACACCAGGTTCATCACCTTGATGAGTGGGTTGAGCGCGGGGCCAGCAGTGTCCTTGAATGGATCGCCAACGGTGTCGCCGATGACGGCAGCCTTGTGTGCATCGGAGCCCTTGCCACCATGGTGACCGTCTTCGATGTACTTCTTCGCGTTGTCCCATGCGCCACCGGAGTTGCTCAGGTAGTTGGCCATCAACTGACCAGTGAGGATCACTGCGGCCAGGAATGCGCCGAGTGCGAAGTAGTTGATGCCGAATCCAACGATGACCGGTGTCAACACTGCGAGCAAGGCAGGCGTGGTGAGTTCACGCAGCGATGCCTTGGTGCAGATATCGATGACGGGGCCGTAGTCGGGTTGCTTGGTGCCGGCCATGATGCCGCCGTCCTTGAACTGCGCGCGTACTTCCTGCACCACAACGCCAGCGGTGCGACCCACTGCGCGAATGGCGAGTGCCGAGAACATGAACGCAATCGAGCCACCGATGAGCAAACCGATGAAGGTCTTCACGTCGGCGACGTTGATTTGTGTTTCAGCGGCCTGGAAGATGGCATCACCCTTCAGCAATTCGCCGGCTGCGTCCTTCAACTTGAGTTGGCCGGCGATGGTCTCGATGTACGAGGCAAACAGCGCCACTGCGGCGATGACTGCCGAACCGATCGCAAAGCCCTTGGTGACGGCCTTGGTGGTGTTGCCCACTGCGTCGAGGCTCACCATGATCTTGCGTGGCTCACCCTCGAATTCACCGGCCATTTCGGCAATTCCTGCAGCGTTATCGGCCACTGGACCGAAGGTGTCTTCCGACACGATCACACCCGTGGTGGCCAACATGCCCATGCCGCACAATGCGACGAGGTACAGCGAAAGCAGGATGTTGCCGCCACCCAACCAGAGCGTGCCACCGAGCGAGATGGCAATGCAGATGATCGCGTACACCGACGACTCAAGACCCGATGCGGTACCCGACAACACCACGGTTGCGGGACCGGTTTCGGCTGATGCTGCGATTTCTTCCACTGGGCCGTATTCGGTTCCGGTGAAGTATTCGGTGAGTCGGCTCAACACTTGTGCGAGAACCAAACCGATCAGCACGGCACCAAAGACGCGCCAGCCGATTCCCGAAATGGCAACCACGTTGTTTGCATCGCCGAAAACGTTGGTGTTCTTGGCTGGATTACCGATGTAGTACAGCGACAACAGCAGCGTTCCAATCACGGTGATGATGCCAGCCATCAAGAAGCCACGGTTGATCGGCTTCAAGGCATTCGTTTCGCCTTCCTTGGCTCGCACTGCGAACACACCGGCGATCGATGCGACCACACCGATTGCGCGTGCGGCGAGTGGGAATACCAACCCGAGCGCTGGGTTGAGACCGACGGAGTTGAACGCCGCCACTCCGAGGATGATCGACGCAACGAGCGTTACTTCGTAGCTCTCGAACAAGTCGGCGGCCATACCAGCACAGTCGCCCACGTTGTCGCCCACGTTGTCGGCGATAACGGCCGGGTTGCGTGGGTCATCCTCAGGAATCCCAGCTTCGACCTTTCCGACCAAGTCGGCACCGACGTCGGCGGCCTTGGTGAAGATTCCGCCGCCCACGCGCAAGAACAACGCGATGAGTGAGCCACCGAAACCGAAACCGACGAGCATCGCCGAAGAGGTGTTCTGGAACAACGCAATGATGATCGTGGCGCCCAACAAACCCAGACCCACCGTGAACATGCCGGCCACGCCACCGGTACGGAAGGCAACTTCGAGTGCTTCACGCATCGACCCACGACGCGCTGCAGCTGCGGTACGAATGTTTCCACGAGTCGCGAGTGTCATACCGATGTATCCGGTGAGACCCGATGCCACACAGCCCAGCAAGAAGGCGATGGTGCGGAAGATGCCCGACGACACGAAGCTCAGTGCAGTATCGCCATTCGGCTTCTCGATTGCCACGGAGGTGACGAACACGATGATGGCCACCGGTACGAGGATCATGCCGATGGTGCGGAACTGTCGCTTGAGATACGCCCATGCGCCAACCTGAATCGCCGTCGCGATTTCCTTCATCTTCGGGGTGCCTTCGTCCTGGGCGAGCACCGACTTCACGAGGAAGAGACCAACGGCCAAAGCCAAGAGCGATGCCGCTCCCGACAGGCCAAGGACCAGCCATTCTCCTCCGCGGAGGGTGAAATCCTGCCAGCCACCTTCAGATGCCAAGAGAGCAGTCACGTTGAATATTCCTTGCTACGAGAGGGGCTGCCGGTGGCAAACCCCGTTTTATGGGTCTCAGAGAGTGTAGAGAATGTAGAGGCAGGTCGCTTGCCGTGGGTGAGACGGGCTTCACGCCCTCGTCTTGGACGTGGAGTTCTGGGTGAGGCGATGACAGAACTAGCGTCTTCAACGGAATTGATGCCCATGGCCACCTCAACTGCTCCCGGCCGCGAACCCGTCTCCGGCACTGCGGCAACGCCGCGATCCCGCAAGCCGTTCCTGCTTGATTTGTACGGCACGGCCGTTGGCAAGAAGTACGCAATGGCCATCTCGGGAATCGCACTCATGGGATTCGTGCTGTTCCACATGATCGGCAACCTAAAGATGTACTTCGGTGCCGCCGATTTGAACGAGTACGCCGAGTTCCTGAAGAAGTTGCTCTACCCACTGGCACCCAAGGAGTCGGTGTTGTGGATTCTTCGACTCGGTTTGATCGGGATGCTGGCGTTGCACTTGCACGCAGCGTGGTCGCTCACGATGTTGAATCGTCGCGCACGTCCGGTTCGCTACCAAAGTGCGCGCGACTATCAGGAAGCCTCGCTGGCGAGCCGATCGATGCGGTTGTCGGGCATCGTGGTATTCACGTTCATCGTCTGGCACCTGCTCGACCTCACGTTCGGCGTGGTGAACACCGTCGGTGCTGAAGGCGAATTCGTGCGTGCCGAGGTGTACGCCAACGTGGTGCGCAGTCTCGACCGCTGGCCCGTTGCGCTGTTCTATGTAGTAGCCAACCTGCTGCTCGGTATGCACCTCAGCCACGGCGTGTGGAGCATCTTCCAGTCGCTTGGTTGGAACAACCCACGCTTCAATGCGTGGCGCACCGCCTTTGCACGTGGCTTTGCCGCCATTGTTGTCGCGGGCAACGTGTCGTTTCCCATTGCAGTAACACTCGGAATCGTCAGCGTCTGAACGGGGTAGCCACATGACCATGCTCGAAGATCGTTCCACCACCAACACCAAACTCAACTCCAAGGTGCCTGACGGCGCTCTGGCAGACAAGTGGGATACGTTCAAGGCAAATGCCAAGTTGGTGAACCCCAACAACAAGCGCAAGTTCAAGGTGATCGTCGTCGGAACGGGTTTGGCCGGCGCATCGGCTGCAGCAACGCTTGCCGAGTTGGGCTACCAAGTCGATGCCTTCACCTTCCACGATTCGGCGCGTCGCGCACATTCCATCGCGGCGCAGGGTGGAATCAACGCAGCCAAGAACTATCAAGGTGACGGCGACAGCGTGCACCGCTTGTTCACCGACACGATCAAGGGTGGAGACTTCCGCTCACGCGAAGGAAACGTGTATCGCTTGGCGCAAGTGTCGGTGAACATCATCGACCAGATGGTGGCCCAGGGTGTGCCGTTCGCTCGCGAGTACGGCGGGTTGCTCGACAACCGAAGCTTCGGCGGTGCACAGGTGAGCCGAACGTTCTACGCACGTGGTCAGACGGGTCAGCAGTTGTTGCTCGGTGCGTATCAGCAGTTGTCGCGACAAATTGGTTTGGGTGGTGTGCGGTTGTTCAACCGTTGTGAATTGGTCGACGTCGTCGTGATCGACGGACGCGCCGCCGGCATCGTCACCCGCGACCTGCTCACGGGTCAAGTCACCAGTCATGCCGCACATGCAGTGGTGTTGGCCACCGGTGGTTACGGCAACGTGTACTTCCTTTCCACCAATGCGATGAACTGCAACGTCACCGCTGCATGGCGGGCACATCGTCGCGGCGCATATTTTGCCAACCCCTGCTATACGCAGATCCACCCAACCTGCATTCCGCAGGCCGACGAAACGCAGTCGAAGCTCACGTTGATGAGCGAGTCGTTGCGCAACGACGGTCGCGTGTGGGTGCCGAAGAACGCCGACGAAACTCGTCCTGCGCATCAGATTCCCGATGGGGATCGTGACTACTACCTCGAGCGGCTCTATCCGTCGTACGGCAACTTGGCACCGCGAGACATCTCTTCTCGAGCCGCCAAACGATTGGTGGACAAGGGTCAAGGTGTGGGCCCGCTGAAGAACGGCGTGTATCTCGACTTTTCGGCGGCAATCAATCGTTTGGGTCGCAACGTGGTGGAAGAGCGTTACGGAAACTTGTTCGAGATGTACGAGCGCATCGCTGGCGAAAACCCTTACGAAGTACCAATGCGCATTTACCCTGCGACGCACTACACCATGGGTGGTTTGTGGGTGGACTACGAACTGCAAACCACGATTCCTGGTTTGTACGCAGCCGGCGAAGCGAACTTCTCCGACCACGGCGCCAACCGACTTGGTGCCAGTGCATTGATGCAGGGTTTGGCCGACGGCTACTTCGTGTTGCCGTACACCATCAGCAACGGTTTGGCCCCACTGCTCAACAAGAACGTGCCCGGCACCGATCACCCCGAGTTCAAGCGTGTGGAAGCCGAGGCACGCGATCGCTATCAGGCGTATCTCAACGTGAAGGGAACTCGGTCGCCCGACTACTTCCACCGCGAACTCGGCAAGATCATCTGGGACTACTGCGGCATGGAACGCGATCGCAACGGGTTGGAAAAGGCGATCAGCGAGATTCCCGCACTCTACGAAGAATTTAAGAAGGATCTCCGCGTCACCGGAACGGGTGAGGGCGTGAACCAAACGTTGGAGAAGGCGGGACGCGTGGACGACTTCTTCCAGCTGGGCATGCTCATGTGCAAGGACGCGCTCACACGCGAAGAAAGTGCCGGCGGCCACTTCCGCGTGGAGTATCAAACCGCCGAGGGTGAAGCACAGCGTGACGACGAGAACTTCTGCCATGTTGCCGCCTGGGAGTGGACCGGCGATGCAAACAATGCACAGCGCCACGAGGAGCAGTTGTCGTTCGAAACCGTGCAACTTGCAACGAGGAGCTACAAGTGAGCCACACGCTGAAGAATCTCACCGTCAAGGTCTGGCGACAGGACGGACC
>JBBANV010000035.1:6959-12605 GCA_040401775.1 Ilumatobacteraceae bacterium | reverse complement strand
AGAGAAGTGGTACACCGAACCTCGCCATGGCACGTTGTCCTGCGGCAAGTGTCTGCAGGAATTGAAAGGGTCCACCACGTACGACGAGCCAATCGTCGGGAGGCTGTTCCTCGACACGAATGAGCAGTTGGCTGGATCGCTCCACGTAATGCTGTGTGCGCCAACGGGAGCGAAGTGGAAGTGGTGCGAGTGCGCCGTAGCATGGAGGAGTCCACTTGGGCTCCGGCTCGGGTGTGATGTTTCGGGATGGTCCCGGAACGACCCGCCAAGCATCTGCTCATCCGAGCAAGAAGTGCGAGACGAGGCAGAAAGAGGCAACGTACGAATATGGCGACTCCTGTGAAACTGGGGACCAAAGACGTCATTGCGAAGCACGGTCAGCATGCAACTGACTCGGGTTCGCCGGAAGTGCAGATCGCACTTTTGACCGACCGAATCAACAGCCTGACGGAGCATCTGAAGACACATGCAAAGGACCACCACAGTCGTCGTGGTCTCATGTTGTTGGTCGGACGCCGCCGTCGAATGCTCGACTACATCCGCAAGCGCGACATCGAGAAGTATCGCAAACTGCTCGAAGAGCTCGAACTTCGTCGTTAAGCCACGGCGGCCATCTAAGGGGTTCCATAGGGGAACCACCGGTCGCGAGAGCTAACACAACATAGGAGACATACACATGGCTGAAGCCATTTCAGTGTCGGGCGCCATCAGTGGCACCGACAAAACCCTCCGGTTTGAAACCGGAAAACTGGCGCTGCAATCACAGGGCGCCGTCGTAGCAAGCATCGGGAAAACCACCGTGCTCGTCACCGCAAACGCCGCAAAGGGCGTTCGTGACGGCATCGACTTTTTCCCGTTGACGGTCGATGTCGAAGAGCGTGCATACGCCGCGGGCAAAATCCCCGGTTCGTTCTTCCGTCGCGAAGGTCGACCAAGCCAGCAGGCGATTCTCACCTGCCGACTCATCGACCGTCCGCTGCGTCCAGCATTCCCCGACGGTTTCCGTAACGAAACTCAAATCGTCGTCAATGTCATCGGCGCCGATCAGGTGAACCCACACGACGTGTTGGCAATCAACGCGTCGTCGGCGGCACTCATGATCAGCGGCATCCCGTTCGATGGTCCGATCGGTGCAGTTCGCGTTGCGTACACCCAAGATGGATCATGGACTGCTCACCCAACGTTCGAAGAGGGCGACAACAGCACGTTTGAGCTGGTCGTTGCCGGACGCGAACTCGACAACGGCGACGTCGCCATCATGATGGTGGAAGCCGGTGGCACCGAGAAGTCGTTCGACTTCTATGCCAACGGTGCGCCGAAGGTGAGCGAAGCAGTCATCGCTGCAGGTCTCGAGGCATCCAAGCAGTGGATCAAAGAGTCCATCAAGTTGCAGCGTCAGTTGACCGCAAGCGTCATCGCAGCACGCGGCAAGATCGAGCCATTGGCGTACACGCCGATCCTCGACTACAGCCCCGAGGTGTACGCCGCCGTCGAGCGCGCAGCCACCGCCAAACTGCAGCCAGCGATTCGTATCTCATTGAAGAAGGATCGCAACGCAGCAATCGACGAGGCAACTGCGGCAACGGTCGCCGAGCTCGTCGGCACTGCCGATGCGCCTGGCCAGTTCGCTGGACAAGAAAAGCAGATCAAGGAAGCCGTTCGTTCGCTCACCAAGCACCTCGTGCGTCAGCGCGTGGTCAGCGAGAACGTGCGTATCGACGGTCGCGGACCTCGCGATCTTCGCCCAGTGTCGTCGGAAGTGGGCTTGCTGTCCACCGCACACGGCACCGGATTGTTCCAGCGCGGTGAAACACAGGTCATGAACGTCGTCACCCTGGCCATGCCACGCATGAACCAGATGATCGACTCCATCACCCCAACCACCGAGAAGCGTTACATGCACGACTACAACATGGCTCCATGGGCCAATGGTGAAACCGGTCGTGTGGGTACGCCGAAGCGCCGCGAAATCGGCCACGGTGCGCTCGCAGAGCGTGCAGTGTTCCCGGTGGTGCCAAGCCAGGAGAAGTTCGCCTACACCTTGCGACTCGTCAGCGAAGTGTTGTCGTCGAACGGATCCACGTCGATGGCATCGGTCTGTGCATCGAGCCTTGCGCTCATGGACGCCGGTGTTCCAATCATCGCTCCGGTTGCCGGAATCGCGATGGGACTCATCTTCGAAGATGGCAAGTACACCGCACTCACCGACATCCTCGGTGCAGAAGATGCATTCGGCGACATGGACTTCAAAGTGGCCGGCACTGCTGATGCAGTCACCGCGCTGCAGTTGGACACCAAGATCGACGGCATCCCGAGCGATGTTCTGGCAGCTGCACTGCAGCAAGCCAAGGAAGCTCGACTCAAGATCCTCGATGTGATGACGGCGGCAATTCCTGCTCCGCGTGACACGGTGGCCGAGAGTGCTCCGAAGATCGTCACCATCACCATTCCGTTGGACAAGGTGGGCGAGGTCATCGGGCCAAAGGGCAAGGTCATCAACACCATTCAGCAGGAGACCGGCGCAACAATCGCCGTCGACGATGACGGTGCAGTTGGCATCGTGACCATTGGTTCGCCGGATTCCGCGAAGGTGGAGGACGCCAAGACTCGTATCTTGAACATCGTCGATCCACCGACGGCAGAACTCGGCGCCACCTACACGGGTCGTGTGGTGAACATCGCGCAGTTCGGTGCGTTCGTCAACATTCTCCCGGGACGTGACGGACTCGTTCACATCTCCAAACTCGGTAACGGCGAACGTGTCGCCCGAGTGGAAGACGTATTGAACCTCGGTGACGAAGTCACCGTGCGAGTTGACGACATCGACGATCGCGGCAAGGTGAGCCTCTCGCTCATCGGCCCGGATGGTCAGCCGATGGCTGGCTCGGGTGGCGGCGGTGGCGGCGAGCGCCGCGACCGTGGTGATCGTGGTGGACGCGATGACCGTGGCGGTCGTGGTCGTGATGATCGCGGTGGCCGTGGACGCGACGACCGTGGCGGGCGAGGTCGAGATGATCGCGGTGGTCGTGGTCGTGATGACCGTGGTGGCCGTGGTCGAGATGATCGCGGTGGTCGTGGTCGTGATGACCGTGGTGGCCGAGACCGTCGCGATGACCGTCGTGATGATCGTCGCGATGACCGTCGTGACGAGCGCCCCTCGAATGATCGCGGCAGCGAACCCGTTGCAGTGAGCTTCGAGGACGAGTTCAACGCCGACTTCAACGGCTAACAGATGATTCGCGTCGGCGTCGTCGGTGCAGCAGGGCGCATGGGCGCCACTGTGTGTGCCGCCGTCGCCGCGGATTCATCGTTGGAGTTGGTTGCGGCTGTCGACACCACCGGTGACGTCACTGCCCAGGGTGTAACGATCAGTCGCGAGTTGAAGGCCCTGGCCGACGCCAAGGTCGATGTTGTCGTCGATTTCACCGTTGCGGCTGCCGCCAGGGTCACCTTGCCGTGGCTTGCGTTGCACGGCGTGCACGCGGTGGTGGGTACGACGGGTTTCAACGATGCAGACCTCGTTGCCTTCAAACAGGAGTTCAGTCGTAGCAACTGCTTGATTGCGCCAAACTTCGCGATCGGAGCCGTGTTGATGATGCGGTTTGCAGAAGTCGCCGCGCCGTTCTTCGACACCGCAGAGATCATCGAAATCCATCACGACGCCAAAGCAGATTCGCCTTCGGGCACGGCAGTAGCAACGGCACAGCGAATGGCCGCAGCCAGCGGTGAGTGGGCCAAGGATCCCACCACCCACGAAGCCGTTCCGGGTGCGCGAGGTGCGAAGGGTCCGGCCGACATTCGGATTCACGCCGTTCGTATGCGCGGCGCGGTTGCGAATCAAGAAGTGGTGCTCGGCACGCAGGGTCAAACACTCACGATTCGCCACGACACCATCGATCGCAACAGTTTCATGCCTGGTGTGGTGATGGCCTGCAAGAAGATTGCAGAGCATCCGGGCGTAACCCTCGGACTCGATTCGTTCCTCGGCATCTAGCCGAAGCGATCCGTCACTGGTTATTCGTCGCGGGACAGTGCCTCTGACGTCTTTTGTACGAGCAATTCGCGCTCGGCATCGGTGAGTGGGCGAGTGGTGCGGACGTTCAACTCCACGCGGTCGCCCTCGGTGCCGGCTGCCTGAATCTCGTCGATGAACAACACCGTGGTGAGTCCTTTCGTTCCGGCAAGGTCACGAACGGTGGTCGATACACGGGCTGCATCGCCCGACGCCACGTCAAATTGCAGCGACTCACGCACTGGTTCCTGACTCAGGTTGCGAATGACGTCGAGCTTCGAGTGCGGCACATGGAACGTGCTGTTGCCATCGCGAAGACGCGTGGTGATCATTCCTACGTGCTCCACGGTCGCGCGAATCGGCTTGTCCCAACCGAGGCTGGCTTCGATCTCGTCGCCGACACCGAAGCGATCCTCCAGGAGCACGGCCAAGCCGGTGAGGTAATCGCCGACGCGGTGCTGACCACCAATGGCGATTGCGGCACCCAAGAAGCCGGCGCTGGAGAGAAAGAATGCGGCGTCGAGATTCAGCACGTTGAACACTGCGATGATTGCAACGATCCACAAAACGAAACTCGTGAGTTGGTGCAGCATGCCGGTGGCGGCTTCGATGCGTTGACGTCGGCGATTTTCGCCGCCTTCGAGGGTTTCTGCACCGACGCGGCGAACGGTGTTCTTCCACCATCCCTTGCCTCGCCCCGGCTTGCTGTCGGCGACTTTTCGCACGACCACGCGCAAGATGGCGTACGTCAGGCGAGTGAGAATGAAGCAACCGATCACGATGGCAATTGCGACGACTGGTCGTGTGAAGAACCGCTGTATTCCGTCGACGGATTCTTCGTCGGCGGCAAGCAACGCCAACTGCGGTGGTAATGAGGTAATGGTCACCCCTTCAGTGTGGCGGACGATCGTGCGTGACGTGTGCAAGGTGTCGATGTGTCGTTCGTAACGGGCTGTCGCGCCATACCCAGCCGGCGAATACCCGTTCATTAGCCTCAATGCAATGAGAGCCCGTCACATTGCACTTCTCGGCGTCGCGTTGCTCACGTTGACGGCGTGTGGTGATGTGCAGGTGTCTTCTCCCACCACCGAGTTGGGTGCCGCCAACACCACCACTTCGCTCGACCCTTCAGCCGCCCCAGCACCAAGCACCACGATCGTGGAACCAACCCCCACCACCACGGTGGAAACCACCACCACGACGGTTCCGGTCACCACCACCACGGTGTTGGACGTCGATTGCATCAAGACCACGACGTGTCAGTTCGCCAATCTGGTGGGAATGGACTTCTCGCGTCTCAAACTCGATTTCGTCAACTTTCAGGTTGCCAACCTCGGTGGCGCCAGTTTCGTGGGAGCGAATCTCAACAACTCCATCTTCATTCGCGCCGACCTGAGTGCCGTCAACTTCGAGGGAGCCTCCCTGAAGAACGTCGATTTCACCGCGGCCACGCTCAACGCAGCATCGTTCAAGGGCGCCAATTTGGAGGGCGCTGTGATGTGTGATGTGGACCTGGAGAGCGTGCTTGAACTCACCAAGGCCCAACTCGATCAGGTGAAAAAGTTCAAGACCAGAGGAAAGGTGTATTGTCCCTAATCAACGCCTGAAGGGGGCACCATGACAGCAGCAATTCC
>JBBANV010000035.1:1605-6859 GCA_040401775.1 Ilumatobacteraceae bacterium | reverse complement strand
TGCGCATCGTCGACCAGGTGAAGGGAATGGCCATCGACGATGCGCGACGCGCAGTCGACGGCGTCGCCGGAATGCACGCCAAGTGGTGGGGCAAGGCCGACGCGCTCGCGGCTGATGGCACCACCATCAGCCTCGGTGATCCGATTTACCCCGCGGTCGTCCCGATGGTGTTTGCCGAAGGTTGGGAGAAGTGCACGAAGGAAATCAAGATGCCCGATTCGATCATGCAAGTTGGCCCGCGCTTCGGCGGCGCCGTTGCTTCATTGTTGGCGTCGCTTGCACAGGGTCCAAACACTCTGGCGCATGGCGACTATCGAGCCGACAACATCATGTTCGGCGACGACAATGAACTCGTCGTGCTCGACTTCCAGTTGATCGGAACCGGAATCGGCGCATACGACCTCGCATATTTCATCACTCAAAGCATCACTGCAGACGACGCCAGCAGATACGAACGTGAACTCTTCGATCGTTGGATCGATGGCGTGCTGTCGCGTGGAGTCCCGAAGGAGTTGGTGGACAAGAAGGCGTTGTGGGAGCACTACCGCTCGGCCGCGTTGTTCTGTCTGGCGTATCCAATCATCGCGAGTCGCGGCATGGATCTCACCGACAAACGGTCGTTCGAGTTGGTGGATTGCATGAACACCCGGTTCGACCGCGCAGTCCGCGAATTGAACCTCGTGGAATTGCTGCCGGCATAACGCGCCATCAAGAGTTCCCGTTGGCGTAACGATTCGTTCGCCGAGTTCTCGTAGTCTCGTCGCAATGGAACTGGTGCTGGTGCGTCATGGGTTGCCGGTGCGTCGCGAACTCACGGAGGGCATCGCCGACCCCGAACTTGCGCCAGACGGCGTGACACAAGCCGAGCGTCTCGCGGAATACCTTGCGAGCGAAGACATCACCGCCGTATACGTAAGCCCGTTACGACGTGCGCAGGAAACGGCCGCCCCGTTGGCGAAACTGCTCGGACTTCAGCCGATCGTCGAGGACGACATCAGTGAGTTCGACCGCAACTCCAGTGAGTACGTTCCGATCGAGGAGCTGCGCGGCACGAATGATCCGCGTTGGCTCAAGATGATTCGTGGCGAGTGGGAAGAGGGACATGATCATCCGGACCTCTTCCGTAAACGAGTGATCGCGGCGTTCGAACGCATCATCGCGGCACATTCGGGGCAACGTGTGGTGGCCGTGTGTCACGGTGGCGTGATTAACCAGTATCTGGCGCACATCCTCGGCATTCAGACACAACTCGGATTCTTCTACCCGCAATACACGTCGATCCATCGCGTGATTGCATCACGTGAAGGATTACGGTCGCTCGCCACCCTCAACGAGGTGGCGCACCTGCGCGACTAATTACTTCAGTGCGGCGAGTGCTGCGTCGTAATTCGGTTCGTTGGCGATTTCTTCGACAAGCTCGGTGTGCGTTACCTTGCCCGACTCGTCCATCACCACGATTGCTCGCGCCAAGAGACCCTTGAGCACACCATCAACGATGGTGACACCGAAGGTCTTGCCGAAGTCGGTGCGGAATGACGACGCATTCTGCACGTTGGTGATGCCTTCGGCGCCACAGAAACGTTTCTGTGCAAAAGGCAGGTCGGCAGACACGCACAACACGACGGTGTTGTTCATTGCGGCGGCCAGCTCGTTGAACTTGCGCACGCTCTTGGCGCACGTCGGTGTGTCGACCGAAGGGAAGATGTTGAGCACGACACGCTTGCCTTGCAGGCTGGCGTTGGTGACCTCGGAGAGATCGTCCTTCACGAGGGTGAATGCTGGGGCTGGGGAATTTGTGGAGGGGAGTGACCCGCTGGTGTTCACCGGGTTGCCGCCAAGTTTGGTAGTTGCCATGGAGGCAGTCTCGCACATGGGTGTGCGTTCTGCCAAGCGCGTACATTCCGCCACGCGCGCGTGACGAAAATATTTTTGGAGGCTCCTACGTAGTAGGAGCCTCCAACTTCCCCGAGTAGTTGCAATTGCGAACACCGGTGCCTCATAGTGCTGCCCCATGTTCAACGAACCAAGCCCACGACGTACCAATCTCTGGCAATGCCCGGAGTGCCCCAACAACATCACCCTGCACGTTCGGGTGCAACATCCACCGATCTGCAACAACCCCGCCAGCCACAGTCGTCGTCACATCGATATGAAACGAATAAAGAAAGGACAGCAACAATGAGCGAGCTTCCATGCGAAGAAGTACCGGCACGCAAGTACTACACCGCCCAGGAGATCGTTGACCTCGCCCTCGAATGGGGTGCTTGTGCCACCATGACGGACGAAACCGGAATGGCGGTCATAGAACTCGATCGTGCAGACAGCAGCATTCAGCTGGACTTGGGCTCACCCTCGGAGTTCTATGAAGACTTGCTCTGCCGCGGTTGGGTCTTCGTGCCCAATGCGCCACACAGATACTGCGACCGATGGAACGAGTTTCCGTACTTCGGAACGCACTCGGTGGTCTACGACGAGAACGACATCCCCATACGTTCGGAAGTTGGTTTTGCGATTCGGGTGGTGAAGGTGATCGAGTTCGCGAAGTTTCGTAAACAACACGACATCTTTCTCGAGATCATGATGTTTTGGTATGCCATTGAGCTCGTGAAGGAGGGGCTGGCCAATGGGGAAACCGAAATCGCACAACTTCGGGACCGGTTTCGTGAGGGTGGTCTCACTGCGTGGTGGTTCGGCGACTCATAATCGCCCACTGAGACCATCGTGATGAGCGGCGAGAGTTTATTCCGGCCGGTTTGGACCGCGGCGAAACTGACCCTGCAGTAACGACAAGGCAAACAACCCGACGACCAACCACCATTGGTATTGGTCGATGAAGTCGAGAAACGAACGAATCTGATCTTCGAAAATGCTGCCGAATACTCGCAACACCCACAGCTTGATGGCAATGCCGATCGAAACGAAGATCACGAAGGTGCGTGGCTTCATCCCGCGGTGTCCGACCAACAAACACACCACGTTGCTGCCGGGGAAGATGATGACCGCCCATACGCCCATCTTGTCGACGGCACGCTCAAGCCACAGGTAGATTCGCGGCGGCTCACCTGCTTGACCCTCGAGCCAACGCACCGCCTTTTCGCCGAAGAATCGTCCACAGAAGTACAGAGCAATTGCCGCCGCCAGCACTCTCAGGAAACCAATCACCACGTACGGCAACAGGTCGATGTACGGAACCGAACCGAACAAGTTGCGGTTTCGCGACGACAGCAGCAGCACGAGCTCCGGACGTTCGTCGACGAGTGCGGGGCCGATGTTGGAGCCGATGGTTCCCAGCACGAACAACCCGGAGGTGATCGCAAGCACCGAGCGGCGCGCCAGAGGGGTGGGCACACATGAAAGATAGTTCGCCACTTGTGCGGCACGGTGCCACGCTGTGTACTCTGAGCGATGACCGACACGGTGCAACGCCGACCACCCAAGGGGGCAATATGAAGGGTTTAATGCAGCCAACGCAGCTCACGCTCGTGCATTTGTTTGAACGTGCCGAGCGTTACAGCCGAGACAAGCGAATCATCACCGCTACGGCCAACGGCAAGATAAGCACGACGTACGGCGAATGGGCCGATCGCACACGGTTGCTGGGCGGAGTGCTCGACAACCTGAAGATCTCCAAACACGGTCGCGTTGCCACATTGGCGTGGAACTCGGCTCGACACTTGGAGTTGTACTTCGCGGCGCCATGCTCCAGCCGTGTGCTCCACACGTTGAACTTCCGTTTGTTTCCTGAGCAGCTCACGTACATCGTCAATCATGCAGAAGACGAAGTGATCTTCTGTGACACGTCGCTGTGGGCGATTCTCGAGCCGCTCATGCCGACGTTCACCACCGTGAAGCACCTGGTGTTCATGAACGACGGCAAGGGGGAAGCTCCCGCAAGTGTTCCTGGTGTGCAGGTTCATGAGTATGAGTCGCTGCTGAAGCAAGCCAAGGCGGTGGAGTGGCACGTTGCCGATGAAAATCAGGCAGCCAGCATGTGTTACACCAGCGGCACCACGGGCAACCCCAAAGGTGTGGTGTATTCGCACCGCTCGACGTTCTTGCACACGATGGCCGAGATGGTGGCCGACTCACTCGGTGTGCGCGAGTCCGACACGGTGTTGCCGGTTGTTCCGATGTTCCATGTGAATGCCTGGGGTCTCACCCACGCGGCAACTGCATGTGGCGCAAACTTGGTGATGCCGGGTCCCGATTTGTCGGGCAAGGCAATTGCCGATCACATCGTGAACGAGAAAGTGACCGTGGGTGCCGGTGTGCCAACGATTTGGATGGCGGTGCTTCCCGAGTTGAAGGGTCGTGACACGTCTTCATTGCGAGCCATCGTGTGTGGTGGCGCTGCAGTTCCCAAGGCGCTCAGCGAGGCGTACCGAGAACAAATTGGTCTGCCCATCTTGCAAGCCTGGGGAATGACGGAGACTTCACCCATCGCTGCAGTGTGCACGTTGAACACCGCCGAGCAACAGCTGCCGGTTGCCGAACAGGCTGAGATTCGTACAACGGTGGGACGCATCGTGCTTGGTGTCGACTTCCGCGTGGTGGAACCCGACACCACCACCATGGTTCCGTGGGATGGTGAAACCAGTGGCGAATTGCAGTGCGCCGGGCCGTGGATTGCCAGTTCCTATTACAACGACTCGCGCTCAGCCGAGAGTTTCACCAAAGATGGCTGGTTGCGCACGGGCGATGTGGCCGTTGTGGACTCCGTCGGACGAATCCGACTCGTCGACCGTACGAAGGACCTCATCAAATCCGGTGGCGAATGGATTTCGTCGGTGGAGATTGAAAACGAGTTGATGTCGCACCCCAAGGTGAAGGAAGCCGCAGTGGTGGGAGTGCCGCATCCGAAGTGGTCGGAGCGACCGCTTGCGTGTGTGGTGCCCAAGGATGGCGAGACCGTCACGAAGGACGAGATCCTGGCGTTCCTCGCGCCCAAGTTGGCCAAATGGCAATTGCCCGACGACGTGGTCTTCATCGACCAGGTGCCCAAGACCTCGGTGGGAAAGTTCTCCAAGAAGACGTTGCGCGACCGCTTCGCCGACCACAAGCTGCCCGACGCCTGAACGTCCGTCGGGTCACTCGGCGCCTGAGCCGCGTCAGGTGACGGCCACCAACATCGGCACACCCATCCCGAGAATGAGTGCGGCGAGTGAGATGCCGGTGGTGATCACGTAACGCTTCATCGATGCGAGTTGGTCGATCTTGGTTTCCAGACGGTCGAATCGTGCGTCAACGCGGTCAA
>JBBANV010000035.1:0-1505 GCA_040401775.1 Ilumatobacteraceae bacterium | reverse complement strand
ATCAATCTGCTTGAAACGTTCATCAATCGTCGTGAATCGCGTGTCAACCTGTTTGAACTTCTCATCTACGAGGGTGAATCGTTGATTCATCTCCATTCTGAGGAGGTTGATGTCGTCCTTGGTGGCAACGTTGCTCCAGCCGACCGGCGGGAGGTGTGCCATGAGGATGTCGGCGACGTTTTCGGGCATGAGACCTCGGAGGGTCTGATGGAGGGTGAGGCGATCGGCTTCACCCGACGACATGAACTTGCCTTTTCGATTGCTGTTCATACCCATGTGTGTGCACGAGGTGCTCACATTGGCGGAAATTCCTACGAGGCATGTGCGGCATCGTAGGCCTGTGGCGGGACTTGTCAAGTCACAGGCCGGGCGGCATCGTGCGTAGTTCTTGTACCCCAATTGGGGCAACCCTGACCGAAGGAGCACCTCCGGGCGGGATCCAACAACCAACCGAAAGGCAACAATCATGACCACTGCATTCCTCACTGACATCACCGCCCTCAAGCCAGGTGCCCCGATCACTCGCGGTGGCGTCACACTGATACCGATTTTTGGCCCCAAACAGCGAGGGGCGGACATCAAGATCGCTGGCGACGAACTGGTGGTGTCGGAACTCGAAACACCAACGGTGCCCGAGCTTCAGGTGCACAATCCCACCGACCACGATCTGTTGATCCCCGCCGGACGCATTCTGAGCGGTGGACGTCAAACTCGTGTGGTCAACGTGTCCATCGTGGTGCCGGCTGGCGCAACGATCGTCATCCCGGTGTCGTGCGTGGAGGCCGGTCGCTGGTCGGGTCGCTCGGGGTTCAATTACTCCGGACGCCAAGCGTCGCGTCGCATGCGCGTGGCAAAGCAGCGCAGCGTGAAGGCAAACGTCGATCGCTACAAGAGCAAGCGTTCTGCGCAAGGCGACGTGTGGGGCACCATCTCATACGAACTGAGCTCGCGCGGTGTCAACCACGAGGACAGTCTCTTCTTGGAAGTCGATGAAGATCTCGATCGTCGTTCCGATCGAATTGCCGTGGTGAATGAGCTGATCGACAACGGTGTGCAGCCCGAACAAGTGGGCGTCGCGGTTGCTCACGGCGACAAGATCCTCGGTGTCGAAGTGTTCCCGAGCAGTGATGCGTTGAAGGCTTCGTGGGAAGCCATCATCCGTGCAGCAGTGATCGATGCCGACGAGTTTGAATCCCTGCCGGAATCCATCGACGCGGAAGCGGGCATCAAGGCGCTGGAAAAGTTCCTCGCAGAGGTGGCCCAAACCGGTGGAACCGAAGCAGCCGGATGTGGCCGCGGCACCGAAGTGCACGTGGAGACACCGCAATTCGTGGCGCACGGTCTGCGAGTGGATGGGGAACTCATCTACTGCAACGCATTCGTCAGCTGACCTCGCTCGGTTTGGCACGGCAATCACCCCGCTGCCATACTGACCAGCGTCGGTTCTACCGATAGCAAGCCTCCTGGTGTCTCTCCGCCGAGCGCCAGGAGGCTGCTTTGGTATG
>JBBANV010000034.1:8813-13191 GCA_040401775.1 Ilumatobacteraceae bacterium | reverse complement strand
AGTGGGCTCAGCCCACCGAGTTGAAAGTGGGCTCAGCCCACCGTGTACGTATACGTTGCGGTAAAGCGCTCGAACTTGCCGGTGGCTTTGGCGGTCAACTCCACCACGCAGGTGCCCTTCTTTACGAAACGAATGCTCGTCACGGTTGCGCCCCTCACGACGGTGCACACTCTGGAGGGAAAATCTCCCGGTTGCGCGATCTTGGGAATCGCCTTGCTGGTGATACGCACGATCGAGCCTTGATCGGTCACCAGCGCCGAGTTCTTCAGCTGCAGGCTGGTTCCAACCGTCTGCGTCATACCACTCTTCGGCAATCCGATGAGTCGAGCCTTGATGGCTTGCTTGCCAAGGAACGTGAGCGGCACCACGGTGTCGAGGGTGGTGTCCTGCAATCCCATGTGGTCGCGGTGCACGAAGATTGCACAGTCCGCGACACCGCAGCTGATCGTCTCCTTCACCGTGGTTCCATCAGCCTCGTAGACCACCACTTTGTCCTTGAGGGGCAGCGTCAACGTACCTGAAGCGGACTGCGAGCCCCGCGCACCGAACATCGTCGCCCAAATCATCTCGTCGATTCGCTTCAAACTGCCGTTGCACTTGAGGCCCGTAGTGTCGCGCTGACCAACGGTTGGCTTGTAACACTGGCGAACGTACACACCTTGGGTGGCGGGAATACCGGACAACGTGAGTGTGATCTGCTCACCATCAACGAGATCCGTCGACTTGCTGGGGGTGACCACCACCGCTGCAGACACCGACGACGAAGGAATCATCGGGACGACACCGATGAGTGCGCCGACAGCCAAACCGGAGATGAGCTTCTTGATCATTGTGGGCTCCTTCACTGAGCGATGGGATTGTGCTTACGAGCCGGCGTTGAAGCCGATCGGCACGAAGACGTCTTGTGAACGGTCTTCGCGCCTCGTGTGATCGGCAAACGCAACGATTCCACAGCGCTCCTTGGTGCAATCAATGAGGCTGGTCGAATCATCCGTCGCTCGCACGAGTAACGGTACGACGAACGATCCGTCAGCGACGAAGGGAACCGTGAGACCTATGGCATACCCGGGAGGATTCGAAGACACCCATTGCGAAAGCGGCGACGAGCCGTCCACATTGACTCCACCTACACAACGACGATTGCTGTTCCATTCGGCTTGGTTGCATACGAATACATAGACGCCTTTGGAGACGTCGAATCCCGTGCCACGCACGGTCACGACCGTGCCCTTGGGATCCAATCCCGCGGTCTGACTCACCGTCAGTCGTGGTCTCGCCTTCGAGGTAGTTGGGCTGGCCGAGGTGGTTGAAGTCACCTCCGAGGTTGGACTCACCTCGGTGGTTGGGCTGGCTGTGGTGCCCGGGCTCACCGTCGTGGTCGGATTTACCGAAGAAGTTGGACTCGCGCTGGTGGACGACACCACACTCGGTGTCGTGCTGGCGGGTGATGTGGCGGCAGTGGAAACCTCGTCTCCATTCCCGCAACTCGTGAGCAACAAGACCGCCGCAACCACAGGTAACCAACGTCTCACGTTCGGACTTCGGTGCGTGCGCCCTGCCCTCATACCCTTGAGGTCGATGTTGCGGCGAACGTGGGTGGTTGGTTCGTTGATCATCATGGCGTTGGTCGGTTGCAGCGACAACACCCAAAAATCGGAGGCTGGCGCACAGTTCATTCTGTCGCAGGACTTTCCACTTCCCACAATCGAGCCCGACACTCCCGTACTTCCCACCACGACCACCGGAGCTGACGGCGTTGTGGTGGAGGTCACCGACACGTCTCGAATCATCGTTCTGAACGAAGCCATTGCGGAGATCGTCGTCTCACTTGGCATGAAGGACTCCATCATCGGCAGGGATGCAACCACCACCCTGGCTGCTCTGGCCGACATCACCGAAGTAAGCAATGGTCACGACATCAGTGCCGAGAGCGTGCTCGCACTTCGACCCAGCGTGGTGATCGGCGACACTCGTACTGGTCCTTCGGAAACTTTGGAGCAGTTGCGTGGTGCAGGTGTTGCCGTCCTCATCGCGCCAGAAGTGTGGACCTTGTCGGAGCTCCCCAACCGCGTGGAGATGATTGCAAACGCACTCGGTATTCCGCGAGCCGGCACCGATCTCATCAACATGACAGAGCAGTCGATTGATGCGGCATTGAACGGTGTTGGCGCGTACGCGACGACCCCGCGTGTTGCATTCCTTTATGTTCGAGGTACTGCTTCGGTCTACCTGCTCGGTGGTTCTGGTTCGGGTGCCGACGAGCTCGTCGCGGCAACGGGCGCCATCGATGTCGGCGCTCTCAACGGTTTGGCAGCGTTCACTCCGCTCACTGCCGAGGCCATCGTCCAAGCTGATCCCGACGTGCTCTTGGTGATGACGAAGGGTCTGGATTCGGTCGGCGGAATCGATGGTTTGCTGGAACTGCCGGGTGTCTCGAGCACCCGCGCAGCTGCGTCGAGTGCCGTTATCGCGGTGGATGACGACCTACTACTCTCATTTGGTCCGCGAACGGGAGCGCTCATCACCCGGTTGGCGGAGATTCTCAACACTTTCAGTAGCGACGCATGACAAACGCCAGACGCACCAGCCTTCCCGCCGTTGCGGTTTTTCTCGTTGCCCTGCTCACCATCACCACGTTGCTGTCGCTTGCAACCGGGGCATTTCGAATCTCGTTGTCCGACCTGTTCGGCATCATCGGCGACGGTCCCAGCCGCGACTCGTCTGAGGCAGTCGCACACAACGTGTTCTGGCAGGTTCGACTCCCTCGAATCGTGCTCGCCATCATCGTTGGCGCAAGCCTCGCCGTTGCCGGCGTCATCATGCAGGGAATCTTCAGAAATCCGCTGGCTGAACCAGCGACGGTTGGCGTTTCTGCTGGTGCCGCAGTTGGCGCGGTGATTGCGATCATCGTTGGCCTCAACCAGTTGCCGCTGGGCGTTCAGCTCGCGGCATTCCTCGGTGGCACGCTCTCCACCGCGCTGGTGTACGTGCTTTCGCGATCCGACGGCAAAACCGAGGTGGTCACACTCATCCTCACCGGCATCGCCATCAACGCATTCGCCGGTGCGGTGATCGGATTCGCCGTGTTCGTTGCCGACGACGACGAAATTCGCTCCGTTACTTTCTGGAGCCTCGGCACACTTGGACTTGCAACGTGGAAGGCGGTTGGCGTGGTGATTCCGCTCGCACTCTTGGGCATGGCAATGAGTGCCAAATTTGCGCGGGTACTCGACACGCTCGCACTCGGCGATCGCCCTGCCACGCACCTCGGGGTTCGAGTGGAACCGGTTCGCTTGCAGGCCATTGCCGTGGTGGGTTTGCTGGCATCCAGCGCGGTGGCCGCCACGGGAATGATCGCCTTCGTGGGCTTGCTCGTGCCACACATCATGCGCATCGTGCTCGGGCCTCGACATCGTCACTTGTTGTGGACTGCCGCACTCCTCGGCGCCAGCGTCACGCTGTTGGCCGACCTGGCGGCACGTTCGTTGTTGTCACCAGCCGAGCTCCCGCTTGGTGTGGTTACTGCATTGATCGGAGCACCCTTCTTCTTGCTGTTGCTACGCAGCACCCGCCGCAGTCAAGGCGGTTGGGCATGACCTCGACACTCAACGCTTCACATCTCGTGGTATCGCGTGGAGGAGCCACGTTGCTCAACGATGTGTCGCTCAGCGTGCAGTCCGGTGAATTGCTGGCCGTACTTGGCCCCAATGGAGCAGGAAAGTCCACGTTGCTCGGCGCCATTGCGGGAGATTTCCCACTCTCCAGCGGTTCGGTGCGTGTCAATGAGCGGGAGTTGTCATCGCTTGCACCGCGCGAACTTGCGCGTGTTCGAGCCGTATTGCCACAGCAAATTGCCATCTCGTTTCCGTTCACGGTTCGCGAGATCGTGGCGATGGGTCGTAGTCCCTGGCTGAACGAACATGACGATGAACGCATTGCTGCTGCGATGCAGCGGATGGAGGTGACGACGTTGGCGGGTCGCACGTATCAGACCCTGTCCGTTGGCGAACAAGCCCGCGTCTCAATGGCGCGTGTGCTCGCCCAGGACACACCATTGCTGTTCCTTGACGAACCAACTGCAGTACTCGACATCGGACAACAGGAGCGCTTCCTTGCCATCGCGCGATCATTGGTGGACGAGGGCCGCGGTGTCATTGCCGTGTTGCACGATCTCAACGTGGCCATGCGTTTTGCCACCAAGGTGCTGGTGTTGCATCAGGGTCGATGCGTCGCCAGCGGTGACCCGCGAACGGTGCTTACCGATGCCCTCCTCTCCGACGTGTACCACCAGAAGATTCGGGTGACTTCAACCACCGATGGTCGCTCGGTGATTCTCCCCGACCACACGTAGCCGCGCGATTGTTCGAAAGTTAGCCGC
>JBBANV010000034.1:2991-8713 GCA_040401775.1 Ilumatobacteraceae bacterium | reverse complement strand
GCCTCGCGCAACACGTACGACAGGTAGTCCCGGACCTCCGCCACGCCAGCGTTGTCGGTTATCGGTCCGTGTCCCGGCACCACCACATCTGCACCGAGAGAGGTGATCAAATCGCACGCAGCAATCCAATTCTCGAGCGGTCCCGCCCAAACGATCGGCGTTCCATTGATGAACAAGATGTCGCCGGTGTACACGACTTTTGCGTCGGGAACGTGCACGATGACATCACCGTTGGTGTGCGCCGGCCCCACTTCCATGAGCTCGACGACGCGACCGCCAACCTCGATGTCGAGTCGACCGTCGAACGTTCGTGTTGGCGGCGTCAACGTGATATCCGAAAAGTCGAAATCACCAAAAAACGAGCGGAACAGCTCGCCGACTTCGCCCGGCGCTTGGTTCAGCGTGGCGAGCAGCTGCGGTGGAACTTCGCGCATTTCCTGGGCTGCAGAGGTAGAGGCGATGATCTCGGCATTGACGACTCGCTCGTTGCCGTAACAGTGATCGCCATTCGCATGGGTGTTCACCACGGTGGAGATTGGAGCTGCACTCGTCATCGGCTTCATGGTCGCCAGCATCGCATCGGTGAGTTTCAGGTCGAAGAGGGTGTCGACCAACAACGATTGACCATCTCCCACCACCAATCCTGCATTGCTGTAACCCCAACCACCGTCCGGCTGCAGGTATGCAAAGCAATTGTCGTTGAGCTCCTGAACTCCGAGCTGGTAGTTGAACATGTGGTCAGTGTACGCTCGCGACATGTCCGATCTCGTGCTTGACTCGCTCCGTCGTCGCCTACGGGCAATCTTCTCGCTCTACGAAGACGCCACGGCAACGATGGATCTCCACCACGTCAATTACAAGGAACGTGAAGACACCCTGCCAATCGCTTTCAGCTTGTTCCACATCGTCAACATGATTGACGCTTCACTCATGTTGCTGAACGGCAAGCCTCCTCTGTGGAACGACGAGTGGGCAAAGCGGGTCCTTCCGGCCGTCAACGACCACGGCAAGCACCGAACGGTGGAAGAAATGGTGCATCAGCAGATTGGTGACTATGACGCGTTCAAGGACTACATGAATCAAGTGTTTGCCCGAGTGGAGAGCTGGGCTGCGGAACTCACTCCCGACGATCTATCCCGAGTGATGGTCGCCAAACCGTATCCACCCCAAATTGCCTCCACATTTTCAGCCCGGGTTGGCGGCGAGGTCGGCATCACCGTGCTCGATGGACTGGAGTGTTGGATCTATCAACACGCTCTGCGTCACATGGGCGAAATCGAGTACGCGCGACACCTCACCGGGTTGCACGGCATGACCTCATGAGCCACAGTGACAGTCGCGCGACCGTCACGCAACGCTGACACGACTCAGCGACAGCATGCTGCACCAGTAAAAGTCGCGGCGCATGCCGCATGCAGGGAACACCACCGACTGAATCGGTGATCCCGTGTCAACGCGGACCTTCTCCTGCCCGGTGGTGATGTCGCGCACCACGACCTGCTCCACGCCGCGTTCGGCATCGTGGTGCGCACTCACGAACTCCCCGGAATCGGGATAGAGCAACATATGCGACCCGTGATTTTGTTGGTGCGACCACATCGGAGTGAGCGTTTCATCGTCGTAACGAAATCCAGCCAGAACTCCGTTTCCGCTGTCGAATCCCACCACGACCTTGCGACGTACGTCAACCAGCGGCGGGTTCGCAACCACACCGCCCGGCATCCCACATATTTCGGTGAGCGATACTCGTCCCGAGTCCAGCCACACGCGAACCAGATGCAATGGCGCAGTGGCCGTGCCAACACCACGAAGCGTTCCGGCGAACTTGTGGGTGGATTCGCCATTGTCCAAGAACCATGCACAGCCATCGGCGATCACCGCGTCCCAACCGAAGGTTTGGCCCTCCGACGTGCGGTACCGCGCCAGAAAGTCGTCTCGCTCCAACGAAGATCCGTTCCATCGCACGCGCCACAAGGCCGAAGTGCCGATGACGTACACATCGTGGCCATCGGCGGAAAGTCGCGCGATGGAGGCCTCCGGCAACTCGAGCGTTGCAACGATATGCAGGTTGTCGGGCTCGAGCACCACCAACTCGGTGGCTGCGAACGGCTCCGCAACTTCGTTTCCTGGTCGTGATCCGGAGAAGTCCTTGGTTACCAAGTGACCATCGGGCAGCAACACGAAACTGTTGTAGGGACGCAAGCGCGGCAACTCGCGCGAACTCACCACATGAAGCCGTCGGTTGAGTCGATGCGCGTGATTGCCGAACACCACGTACAGATCGCCGTTCGGGTGCACGGCGATACCACCAGGCCATGCTCGGCCGCCCGGCAACTTTTCACTCGTTGCGAGAGTTTCGAGTGTTTCTGGATGCACTTGCTCCACCCACGAAACCGCATCGTCACCGCCGGTGTGGCACAACACGAACACTTCGTCGGGCGATGGCATCACCGCCATGGTGACCACCATCATCGTTCGACTCGTCACTTGCAACGTGTCCGTTGTGGTGACGTTCAGTTCCGCGCCGTCCATCCATTGCTGACGACGCGGACCACCGTCTTCCGCCAGCCAACCTTGCACGTCGCGACCCTAGCGACTTCGCACGTCACGCCGGAACGAGTACCACCGGGCATGGTGCATGATGGGCTACTTGTTGAGCAACCGAACCGAGCAAGAGACCCATGAATCCACCGTGTCCACGTCGGCCGATCACCAGCAAGTCGGCGCTCTTTGCTGCCGTCAGCAACGCCGTTGCAGGTGCGCCACGCACCACATGACTCGTGACCGAAACGCCACTCGTATCGACCTTGTCCATTACACCCTTCAGCAATCGGGTGGCGGATGCGTTCATGTCTTCCATGCTTGGCAACATCGAGACGCCCAGAGGGTCGATTGCAGGCGGAAATTCCCACGAGTACACCGCGTCAACGGCTGCACCGTGGACTTTTGCTTCGGCTATCGCCCACCTCAATGCGGCAATCGAATTGTCCGATCCATCCGTGCCTACGGTGATGTTCTTGATTGCACTCACGACACCTCCCAGTGTTGGGTTGCCCTTGCGCTTCGATTCCGAAGCTGTGGCATACCAACGCCCACCGTAAGGACGCGGATCCACCCGCTTCAAGTGACGATTGTCCTCCTCGCAGTCCACGGTCACCCATCACCACGCAGTCCACGGTCACCCAACACCACCCGAACCGCTGCCATCCATCACCACACAACGGGTAACCTGACAACTATGAGAAAGGTATTTCTCGCAGCACTTGCCTTGGTACTCGTCGGTTGCTCTTCGGCACAGCCGCTCGCCGTGGACCTGTCGCCATCAGCCGAGCAAGGTTTGAAGCTTTCCCAACAGTCGGGCTGTGCATCGTGTCACGGCTCCGACTTTGGTGGCGGCACGGGCCCAACGTGGCAAGGCATCATCGGCCAGTCCGTTGCCTTCAAGGGTGGCGAATCCGGTGTCGTCGACCGCGAGTACCTCATCGAATCGATCAAGTACCCCGACAAGAAGAAGCGTGTCGGCTACTCCGTGGTGATGCCCTACAACAATCTCACCGACGCGCAAATCTCCGACATCGTCGACTACATCGAAGCATTGTCCAACTAACTCCCACTCAGCGACGCTGGATGTGATCCGGCACCGGCATCTCGACGCCTGCGCCATCGGACTCGGGCGCACCGAACACCGTTCGTACTGGCACCACTCCACCCCAATACGGCAATTCGTAGTCGCTTGCTGGGTCCTCCTTGGGTGGACCGGTGCGGATCTTTGCTGAAGCACCGTCGAGCGAGAGCCTCCACACGGTGGTTTGTCGAATCTCCGGGCGACTCGGTTCGCGTGCATTGCCGACTCTCCCGGGTAGGAGAAAGTCGCTCAACACCAAGAGTGCCCGTTCGCGCTCTGGGCCATCCAATACTTCCGGAACTCCGGTGACCACCACGCTGCGGTAGTTCATCGACGAGTTGAACAGCGAGCGTGCAACAACCAAACCATCCAACAATGTCACCGTGATGCAGACTGGTCCTCCACTGCGCATCAATCGGCTGGCCACCGATCCGTGAATCAGGATGCCGTCATCATCGAGTGCGTATGCCATGGGAATCACCACTGGTGAGCCTTGGGCGTCGATGATGCCCACATGTGCCACCAGGCCTTCCGCCAAAATCCCACGAATCACATCGAGCTCGGCATTTCCTCGTTCGGGGTGTCGTCGTATGTCTCCCATGATGAGCCGAGGCTAGATGATGATTAGTGTCACTCGTATCGCAGCAACAGCACCATCACCCGCACCGTCAATGAAGCACGCATACCGCGTGTTGGCACTCACCTCCATTGCGGTGTTTTTAGTTTCACTCGACTTGTCGATCGTGGTGGTGGCAAAACGCACGATTGATGAGGATCTCGGCGGCGGAAGCCTGCTCACTTGGGTGTTCTCCGCCTATGCAATTGCCTACGCCGCTGCTTTGCTCACGGCAGGAAGATTCGCCGACGTCTTCGGGCGGAAACGAAGTTTCCTCCGCGGTGTGTTGTGGTTCAGTTTCGGTTCGCTGCTGTGCGGCCTCGCACCAACCACGTGGTTTTTGGTGTTGGCACGCGTGGTACAAGCATTCGGTGGCGCACAGCTATCGCCTGCTTCACTGGCGCTGGTGCTGCCGGAGTTTCCGGTGGAGAAGCGCACACAAGCAATAGCCATCTGGGGAGCCACTGGTGGACTCGCTTCCGCACTCGGGCCATCGATTGGTGGACTACTGGTCGAAGCACTCGGCTGGCGATCGCTGTTCTTCGTCAACATCCCGTTCACATTGCTCACCGTTGTGCTCGGACAGAAGATTCTGCGCGAGTCGAAGGATCCCAACGCACAACGCAAGGTTGATTACCCGAGTGCTGCGCTCGGATTCTCCGGGGTCGCGCTGGTGGTGTTGGGTATCTCGCAAAGCGAAGTGTGGGGCTGGCTCGATCAAGGAACACTTGGTGCGCTTGGTGCTGGCATCGTGTTGTGTCTCGCATTCGGATTGCGGTGTCACCGGACGGCGTTTCCGATTCTCGACCTGAAATTGTTCCGACTGCGGTTCGTACTTGCAGCGAACATCGCAGGCGTGTTGTTCAGCATGGGTTTCATCGGCATGTGGCTACTGAACACGTTCTGGCTCCAGGCCGTGTGGGGTTACAGCGTCTCGCTGTCGGGTTTGGCAACCATGCCAGGTCCGGCAAGTGCGGCATTCGTTGCGCCGTTCGCTGGTCGATATGCGAATCGATTCGGGCACTCTCGCGTGCTGTTCATCGGTGCACTTCTGCTTGCAGTAGGCACGTTCGGGCTGAACGCCACCATTCCCGATAGTCCGGCCTACGTCACGCGATACCTACCGTGGATGCTCATCACCGGGATTGGAGTCGGACTCAGCATCTCCACGTTGTCGAGTTCCGCAACGGCATTTCTGAAGCCAACGCAGTTCGCCATGGGCTCGGCACTCAACAACACCTTCCGCCAGGTGGGCACGGCACTAGGTGCTGCTTTGTCGCTCGCAATCGCCGCACCTGCCTTGGCGAGAATCGAATCCGCTCGAAGTTCTGGTGCGTCGGTGCTCGAAGTATCGAAGTCGGAGATCCACGGTGCGTGGTTGATGAATGCGTTCATCTACCTCGCAGCCGGCGTGACGATGGTGGCGATCTTCAAGCGACCCACCGAATCCCAAATGAGCGACGCGCGCGGTTGACCGCTAC
>JBBANV010000034.1:0-2891 GCA_040401775.1 Ilumatobacteraceae bacterium | reverse complement strand
GCTAGTCGCGACCACGAATCCGTCGGCCGAGAATCGCCGATACCAGGCTGATGATCACACCTGCACCGAACGCCGGCCAGAAACCGGATACGTCGAGTGCATCACTGAGACCCCCCACCCACATGAGCATCCACGCATTCACCACGATGCTGAAGATTCCAAGCGTCAAGATCAGTGCCGGGAAGGCCACGACGCGGATGATGTTGCCGACGATGGCATTCGCCAGCCCAAAGAGAGCAGCAACCCAGAGATGATTCCACAATCCATCGGCGATGGTGACTCCACCGATCAATACGTCCGACAGCCACACTGCAAGTGTGAGAACGATCCAGCGTCCGAACAGGTTCATGTAGTCATCGTCCTTGGCTGATCGCGCCACCGTGATTGGGATCGGTGGTCACTCTGGACGCAACGAAGAGAGGAATCCGGCGAGTGGTCTTTTCCTTGTACTGCTCATACGGAGCAAATACCGCCACGCTTCGCTTCCACCAGATGTCGTACTCCGCACCATCCACCAATCGCACGTGCACGAAGAACGGCTCGGGGCCGTCCTGCACGGTGACTTCCGTTGGGTGGGCCACCAGGTTGTGATACCACGCCGGGTGCTTTGGTGCACCACCGTACGACGCAACGAGCGCGTACTCGCCTTCATGTTCCACTCGCATCAAAGCGATCTTGCGAATGCTTCCGGATGTTGCTCCACGCATCGACACGATGATGACTGGAATCCCCGTTTCACGCAGCGTGCCGGCCTCGCGACCACCGGTTCGCTCATACGTTTCCACCTGATCCCGGACCCATTGCATGGTGCTGGGGATGTAGTTGCCTGTGAGTTGTGGCATAACGAGAGTCTGTCACGACGCGAGTTGTGTCTCGCTCCGCTTCAGGTTTTTGGATAACGCGAACCGTCCGGGAAATTGCCGTACAGAGGTCGGTCTCCATTGGTAACGGAGTCCACGAGCAAATCGCCTCCGACGAAGGCGCCTTTCCACGAGCCACCTCGACCGCCGAATACTTCTTCACGATCACCGCGTGACCGGGGTTTGTTGATGCCCACCTTGAACGACTGAATTTCGTCCACAACACGCTCGGCAAAAGCCAGATCATCGGTTGCGACCGAGGCGACCAGAGATCCGTTCGATGCATTCATTGCGCTGAGAAATTCGGCTTCGGTGTCCACCACCACGATGGAGTCGAGAGGCCCAAAAGGTTCAGCGTGGTGTAGCGACCAGTTCGATGGAGGCTGCAACACGCAAGCCGGAGCAACGTACGCCGACGTGTCTTGGCCGGCAATGAAACGTCCGTGAGAAAGGTTGGCGTGAAGCAGTGGGATGCCACCCGTGCTGATTGCCTCCTCGAATTGTGCAGCCAGACTCGAGGCCTTCGACTGCTGAATGACGGGTCCAAAGTCCAAATCGGGCAATGCATCTTCGTCACTGGCTACGGCACATGGATGTCCGAATTTGAGCGATGCCACCACTGGGTAATACATCTCGAGAAACTCAGGAAGTAGTCGGCGTTGCACAACGTACCTGGGATACGCCGTGCAGCGTTGTTTGGCGTAGGCAAAGCCCTTCTTGAGGTGGCCAGCAAGGTCGTTCCACTGCGAGAAGTTCCACACACCCCACGCATTCAGACCCTCCTGTTCGAGAACGTGTCGCTTACGCAAGTCGGCAAGACGGGTGGCCACTTTTCGCCCATTCGTTCGCCCTCCGACGAACACCAAGGCACCAAGCTCGGGGGTGCTGATGAGCGCCTCACTCAGTTCGGCACCGCTTCCCGATACCAACGTGGCCGGCAATCCTGCGCGGGCCATCATGGCGTGCGCCAACGTGAGGGCGTGAAAACCACCCTGCGTGGGTGATTTGGAAACCACAGCATTGCCGGCAAGCAGCTGCACGAGCTCGGCGTGCACCAGAACACTCAGGGGATAGTTCCACGACGCGATGTTCGACACCGGACCATCGAGCGGTACGCGGTCGGTCATTTGCCGTTCGATCTGTGTGAGGTACCACTCAACCCCATCGAGACAACGATCAACGTCATCACAGGCAAGTTTCCATGGTTTGCCAATTTCCCACATCAGCAACCCGGCCATCACGTCGCGCTGCTCACGCAACAATCCAACGGCGTGACTCACTCGCCGCATTCGTTCTTCGAGCGATGTCTTCGACCATTCTCTGTCCTGCTTCACGGCAAGCCCCATTGCGCGATGTGCCTCGTCCGAGGAAATGATGGGCGCCCCGATGATTGCCGAGCCATCCACCGGAACGGTGTGCGGACGGGCGGAGCCGCTGCTCACCCATTCGCCACCGATGAGATTTCGAAGTGAAGAAGCATCGAACGCTTCCGACGCAGCGGCTCTGGCCTTGGCGTAATAGTCAGGGAACGTACACCCCGATTTGACTCGCAAGGGTGTTGTCACTGGTTCAGACGTTGCAGGCACGCTCTTACGCTACGACACACCGTGTCGGGAGGCCCGACCAATCTCAGTGTTTTTCGGCTTGGCTCAATGCGTTGCGCAACATCCCCGGGAAGATGATCGCATGGAACGGGATGAGCACCCACCAGTACAGACGTCCCGCCAAACCGCGCGGACGAAAGATTGCGCGCTGCACCACGTGAGTGCCGACTGCCCGACTGCCAATGTCACCCTCGCTACGAACCTCACGCAGTCGAAACTCCAACCAGGCTTGACCGGGCAGGCGCATCTCGGCGCGCAATAGCAGCGTCTCACCATCCTTTACGTCGGCAATTCTCCAGAAGTCGAGAGGATCACCCACTCGCAATACGTGCTGATCGCGTCGTCCGCGGCGCATACCCACACCACCGAATACCGAGTCGATCCGTCCGCGCAACGCCCACAACCACTCAAAGCCATACCAACCAGT
>JBBANV010000033.1:12309-13428 GCA_040401775.1 Ilumatobacteraceae bacterium | reverse complement strand
GTCCATGTTCTTCATGCCGGTGTTGTAGCCGTGGTACTGCAGGTCCTTGATGGAGATCTCAGGAACGAGTTCCCAGTTGATCCACGCGTGCGCTGCGTCGGGGTTCGGTGCTCCGGCGGCGATGCAGTAGGTGTCCATCCACAATTCGGTGGCTGGTGCACCAAGTACCCACACCCAGTTGTCGGGGTTTCCGCCCGCATCGGCGATTCGCACGTAGGCCTGACGCAAGTCGCCGTTCCATCCCATCGCCAGGCTGTACGAACCTTCGGCGAGCGCGGTGCTCGGGTACGAGTCGAACGCCTTGATGTGTTGCGCGAACTCATCGACGAGGAACTTCTCGCAGGCATCGAGCAACGCAGGATCCTGATCGTTCCAGTTGTGGCCATTCGCCCAGTACCACATACCGCAGAGGTTCGGTGCGGTGTCGATCATCGCACAATTGCCGCTGCCTTCGTTCATGCAGGCATCGATGAAGTCCTGCCAGGTTTCCATCTTGCGGGTGATCTTGGTCTTGTCGTAGAAGAAACCGGTGCTGCCCCAGTTCTTGCAGACGGAGTACTCGTTGTTGGGATCCCATGACTGCGACACGTAGGCGGTGTCGAGGTTGCTGAAGTTGGGGATCTTCGACATGTCCAACTTCTGGATGAGTCCCTTTTCGATCATCTGCGGCACGTACGGGCCGGTTGGCACCACGATGTCGAAACCGCTGTTGCCCGCACTTGCAGCCAACTTGGTGATGAGGTCTTCGTTGCTCGGGTAATAGTCCACCTTCATGGTGACACCGAGTTCGCTCTCGGCGAGTGCACCGACGATGTCGGGGTCGTTGTAGTCGCCCCAGGTGTACATCGCGAGCGACCCCGACGACTTGTTGATGACGCGCGAGTAGTCGCCCGATGCAGCATCGCCACCTGATGCGCCTTCATCGGATTCGTCCGAGCCACCACATGCGGCGAGCACCACGGCGAATCCTGCGGCAGCAGTGCCACCGGTGATGAAAGCGCGTCGCGTCAGGTGATCGCGGAATGCTTCCGGTGCGAGCATGCGAAGTTGCTTGGTCATGATGTCCCCCTACTGGTGTGTGCCGTTTGGCTCACCCGAACTTAGCGCAACAGGCGGGGC
>JBBANV010000033.1:7261-12209 GCA_040401775.1 Ilumatobacteraceae bacterium | reverse complement strand
TGACGCGCCGAGAACAGGTAGACGTCCTCGGCGGCCCACGAGCACCAGACGGAGTCGTCCACCTGGAATCGTTCCGGGTTGGTGCGTGGCACCAAGACGAGGAGGTCCTTTGTGCGGGTTCGCACGACGTACTGGAGCACGTCGCCGAAGTACGACACGCCCGCCACGGTGGCCTGAACGCAGTTCTCCGACTTTGCCGGTTGGGCCGAGCTCAGGTTGATGCATTCGGGCCGCACGGCGGACAGCGCCGGCTCGCCGTTGGGCACGTCCTCCTCGGGACGGCTGGCCACGAACACCGTGCCATCGTCGGCCTGGGAACCGTGTTCGGTGGCGATGCCCTGCCAGAAGTTGTTGCGACCGACGAATCCGGCGACGAAGGCCGTGGTCGGGTGTTCGTACACGGTTTCGGGATCGGCGAGTTGTTCGACGTGGCCGTTGAGCATGATGGCGATGCGGTCGGACATCGACATGGCTTCTTCCTGGTCGTGCGTGACGAACACGAACGTGATGCCCAGACGTGTCTGCAGCAGCTTGAGTTCGATCTGCATTTCTTCGCGCAACTTGCGGTCGAGCGCGCCGAGCGGTTCGTCGAGCAACAAGATGCTCGGACGATTCACCAATGCACGCGCCACTGCAACGCGCTGCTGCTGACCTCCCGACATTTGTCGCGGCTTGCGGTCGGCCAACTTCGACATCTGCACCATGTCGAGTGCTTCGGTGACACGTGTGGCAATCTCCGACTTGTTGACACCCTTTTGTCGCAACCCGTACGCCACGTTTTCGGCAACGGTCATATGCGGGAACAATGCGTAGTGCTGGAACACGGTGTTGACGTCGCGCTTGTACGGCGGAACACCCTGCACGTATTGGCCAGAGATACGAATGAAGCCTTCGTCTGGCTGCTCGAAGCCGGCCAACATTCGCAGTGTGGTGGTTTTGCCACAACCGCTGGGGCCGAGCAGCGACAAGAACTCGCCGGCGTGAATTTCGAGATTGATCTTGTCCACGGCGGTGACGTCGCCGTATCGCTTGGTGACGTCCACCAACTCAACGGAGCCGCGTTCAGTTACCACCGTGGTATCAATCCCCCTTGCAGCGCAACGCTAGTCAGTCGTCGACTAGATCGTGATGTTGGCCATCACGTGCTTGATGCGCGTGTAGTCGTCGAGCGCATAGGCCGAGAGGTCCTTGCCGTAGCCGGACTTCTTGTAGCCGCCGTGCGGCATTTCGGCCACCACGGGGATGTGGGTGTTGATCCACACACAGCCGAAATCGAGCGACTTCGCCATGCGCATGGCCTTGCCGAAATCACGGGTCCACACCGATGATGCGAGGCCGTACTCCACGCCGTTTGCCCATTTCAAGGCTTCGGCTTCGTCGCTGAACTTCTGCACGGTGATGACCGGTCCGAAGATTTCCTGCTGGATCATGTCGTCGGTCTGTTTGAGGTCGGCCACCACGGTGGGTTCGAAGAAGTAGCCGTCGTTGCCGATCTTGTTGCCGCCGGCAACCACGCGTGCGTGCTTGGGTGCGCGCTCGACGAAGCCGCTCACGCGAGCGAGCTGGTTGGAGTTGTTCAGTGCGCCGTACAGCACATCGTCGCCCGGCTGACCGGTTTTGGTGTTCTTGGCAGCTGCGGCGAGCGCCTCGACGAAGTCGCCGTACACCTTCGGTCCGGCGATCACGCGCGTGGCCGCGGTGCAGTCTTGACCGGCGTTGAAATAGCCGGTCATGGAGATTTGTGCGGCGGCTGCTTCGAGGTCGGCATCATCGAACACGATGACGGGCGCCTTGCCACCCAGCTCCAGGTGCACTCGCTTGAGCGATTTGGCGGCCGCTTCGGCGACTTCCATTCCTGCTCGAACCGAACCGGTGACCGACACCATCGACGGCGTCGCATGCGACACCATGGTGCGACCCGTGTCGCGATCGCCACACACCACGTTGAACACGCCTTGTGGGAGGAACTCGTTGGCGATTTCGGCGAGCAACACGGTGGTTGCCGGTGTGGTGTCGCTCGGCTTCAGCACGATGCTGTTGCCGGCGGCGATTGCCGGCGCAAACTTCCACACGGCCATCATCATCGGATAGTTCCACGGCGCAACCTGCGCGCACACGCCGACCGGCTCGCGACGAATCATGGAGGTGAAGCCCTTCATGTATTCACCCGCACTCTTGCCTTCCAACATTCGTGCCGCACCCGCAAAGAAGCGAATCTGGTCGACCATCGGTGGAATTTCCTCCGAGGTGGTGATCGATACCGGCTTGCCGCAGTTCTCCACTTCCATCGCGATGAATTCGTCCTTGCGTGCCTCGATGGCGTCGGCGATGCGGAAGAGAGCGAGCGAGCGCTCCGATGGTGTGGATTCTTTCCACACTTCGAAGCCGCGTTGGGCTGCGTTCATTGCAGCGTCGATGTCGGCTTGCTTGCTGTTGGGTGATGTTGCGTACACCTTGCCGGTGGCCGGATTGATGATGTCGAGCGTGCTGCCGTCGGCTGCGTCGGTGTGTTTGCCGTCAATGAAGTTTCGGAACTTTTTCATGAGGTTTTTCTACCACGGGCACCGCAAACCACGTCCACGCCGTGTTGTCGCGCGCGGTGCCCAATGTCCCGGTCGTTGGCCCGCGCGGTGCGCCTTGGCCGTGTCGGCGGTGTAGTAGAACAGTCGCGTGAAGCCGGCGCACGCCACACTTGGCGTCCCCAAGGAAACCAAAACGCTCGAGGGCCGCGTAGCCCTTACCCCGGATGGCGTCCGCGAGTTCGAGCGGGCCGGCATCGAGGTGTTCGTGGAGCAGGACGCCGGCACCGCCGCCTCCATTTCCGACGCCGAGTTCGTGGCCGCTGGTGCCACCATCGTGCCAACGGCAGCCGACGCCTGGAGCCAGAGCATGGTGGTGAAGGTGAAGGAACCCACAGAGAAGGAGTTCGCGTTCCTCCGACCCGACCTCACGCTCTTCACGTATCTGCATCTCGCTGCGTATCCGAAGGTTGCCGAGGCCTTGCTGAAGCAACGCACCACCGGCGTGGCGTATGAAACGGTGCAAACCGAGGATGGTGCACTACCGCTCCTGGCACCGATGAGCGAAGTTGCCGGGCGTCTTGCCACTCAGGCTGGTGCGCACTACCTGCAGCGCCCGTTCGGCGGTCGAGGTGTGTTGATGGGTGGAGCACCTGGTGTACGGCCGGCCAAGGTGGTGGTAATCGGCGCAGGCAACGTGGGTTGGAACTCTGCACGCATCGCCGCGGGTATGGAAGCCGAAGTGGTGTTGTTGGACAAGAACCTGGATCGCTTGCGGTTCATCGACCAAATCGAAAAGGGTCGCATCATGACCTTGGCGTCGAATCGTGGCGCGATCGAGCGCAGCGTGTTGGACGCCGATTTGGTGATTGGTGCGGTGTTGGTTGCAGGTGCGCGCGCACCGATCGTGGTGACCGAAGCGATGGTCAAAACCATGAAGCGTGGCGCCGTCATGGTGGACGTTGCCATCGACCAGGGTGGTTGCATCGAGACCATGCGCGAAACCACGCATACCGACCCGGTGTACGAAAAGCATGGCGTGATCCACTACGCAGTGGGCAACATGCCGGGTGCGGTGCCCAACACCAGCACGTACGCGCTCACCAACGCCACGTTGCCGTACCAATTGCAGTTGGCCATCCATGGTGCACGTGGTGCAGCAGATCGCGATCACGCGATGGCACTCGGCGTGAACACGGTTGGTGGCATGCTCACGAATAAGCCGAGCGCCGAAGCGCTGGGACACGAATTCCTCGAGCCACTCGTCGCGCTGCGCAAATAGCACTGCGACGCTCTGCCCCGTTGCGGCGTCGCCCCCACAGCTCGGCTCCGTCGCAGTGACTGGCCCACTGCTCCGCCCCGTTACGGCGTCGCCGCGTGTGTCAAACTGACCGCATGGCAAAACTCGGCTACAACACCGGTTATTGGGGTTCAGGTCCGCCGGCAGGCGTGGTGGAAGCGGTGAAGGAAGCCGACAAGCTCGGTTTTCATTCGTTGTGGACCGCCGAGGCCTACGGCAGCGATGCACTCACTCCGTTGGCGTGGTGGGGTTCGCAAACCACCAATATCAAACTCGGCACCGGCATCATGCAGATGAGTGCGCGCACTCCGGCCGCCACCGCAATGTCGGCAATGACGCTCGATCACTTGTCGAGCGGTCGCATGATCCTCGGCATCGGCGCATCGGGCCCACAGGTGGTCGAAGGTTGGTACGGCCAGCCGTATCCCAAGCCGCTGGCTCGCACCCGCGAATATGTCGACATCGTGCGCACCATCGTGCGACGCGAAGCACCGCTCGAACATCACGGTGAGTTTTACGATTTGCCACTACAAGGCGGCGCCGGACTCGGCAAGCCGTTGAAGAGCACCATCCATCCGTTTCGAAAAGAGATACCTATTTACTTGGCAGCCGAAGGCCCCAAGAACGTGGCGCTCTCTGCCGAAATTTGTGAAGGGTGGTTGCCGCTCTTCTACTCACCAAAGGACGACGCGCACTATCGCCGTTGTTTGGACGAAGGCTTCGCCAAGTCGGGCAACCCCGCCAAGCGCGACACGTTCGAAGTGGTGGCTTCACTGTTCGTGGTGCCGGGTGACGACGTGGAGAAGTGCGCCGACATGATTCGGCCGTTCGTGGCGTTGTATGCCGGTGGCATGGGTGCCAAAGGTGCGAACTTCCACTTCGAGGTGTTTGCACGCATGGGATGGGAACACATCGCCAATCAAGTGCAGGAGTTGTACTTGGAAGGCAAGAAGAAGGAAGCCGCCGCGCTCATTCCACTGGAGATGGTGGAGGACGTTGCGTTGGTGGGACCTCTCGACAAGATCAAGGGCGAGTTGCCGAAGTGGAAGGAAACCGCGGTGACCACTTTCTTGGTTGGTGGACCTGCGGCGTTCTTGCAGATGTACGCCGACTTGTTGGCCTAAACAGC
>JBBANV010000033.1:5299-7161 GCA_040401775.1 Ilumatobacteraceae bacterium | reverse complement strand
CTAGTCGCAGCAGCTGTCGCGCCAGCCGCAACCACCGCACTTGTAGTGCGCGTGCTCGGCGTGCAATGCGTGACCGCATTGCGGACACTCAGAGAAAATGGCAAAACGTGTGGAGCACGCTGCGGCGGGGTCCCCGGAATTGGTCTGCGACGACGCCGCTTGAGACAGCACCGTGTGTGACGACACCGCCTGCGACAACACCGTGTGTGACGCAATTGGTGCGTTGGCGGCGCGCTGCTGACTCATCAGCGACCTAGGTTAGAACACCGCGGTTCGCACATGACTGATAGTTCTCCCCTCGCCACCGAAACGGGCGAACTTCCCATCATCCGCCCAGGCAGTGCGAGGTCGGCGTTGTCGCACGAGCAATTCAGGCGGATTTTTGCGGCGTCGTTCGGATCCAACATCGGTTCGTGGATTCAAAACGTGGTGTTACCCATCTACATTTACAACCGCACGGGCAAGGCGTCGGTGGTGGCGCTGCTCATCCTGGCGCAGATGGGGCCATTGCTGCTTCTTGCGATTCCCGCTGGCGTCATCGCCGACACCGTCGACCGCCGCAAGTGGCTGGCATCGATGCAGTTGGTGATGCTGACGTTCTCCGTGGTGTTGGCGGCGTTGGCTCGAATAGACGCTCCGATCTGGGCCATCTTCCTCGCACAACTTGGCGTGGGTATTGGCGGCGCACTCAACATGCCCGCGTGGTCGGCGTTGTTGCCGTCGCTGGTTCCGCAGGCCGACTTGCCCGGCGCGATGGCGCTCAACTCCACGTTGATCAACGGCTCGCGCGTGATCGGCCCCATTTTGGTGGCGGTGTTCTCACCTCTCGGTGCCGAGGCATGGCACTTCTTCTCGTTCAATGCCGTGACGTATCTGCTGGTGGTGTGGGCGTTGTGGCGCACCAACGTGCCGGCACATCAGCGTGACACCACACGTGGCTGGACGCGATTCACCTTTGCCTTCCGGGTTGCACGTGATCGCCCCGTGGTGCGACGACTGATTCTCACGCTGGCGTTGTACTCGCTCATCTCGTTGCCGTACATCGGTTTGTTCCCTGCCGTTGCGGAGTTGAACTTCGGCATCAACGACTCGAGCGCGGTGTACAAGTGGCTGTATGCCACCTGGGCACTTGGTGCTGCGCTCGGCGGGTTGGCGCTCGGCACGATCTTCGTTGGTCGTGATCCACGCGTGATGATTCGTTGGGGCTTTGCAGCCAATGCAGTGGCGATGGCTGCATTTGCTGCATCGCGCTCTGCTGCGCCGGCGTTCATCGCTGGTTTCGCTCTCGGCGTGTCGTACTTCTTCACCACCACCGCAATGGGCACCGTGCTGCAAGGTCGACTCGCCGCACACGAACGTGGTCGCACCATGGCGTTGTGGTTCATGGCGTTTGGTGGAACCGTGCCGATCGGCAACATCATCTTTGGTCCGCTGGTTGACCGTTACGGAACACGATGGTTGCTCTTCATCGGCGCAGCATGGGCATTGGTGTTGGCATGGTGGTGCAACACGCGTGCGCTCGACGAGCGCTACCCCGCGTCGAGCGGTGCGCACGGCGCGAGCGGCGCCGTAGCTGCTCAGCCGAAGGCCTGAACCAACCGTTCGAGTCCGGCGACCCGCGAACCTTTCACCAACACGGCATCACCATCGCCGAAGTCGGCGACGCGTTCGATTGCGGCTTGCAACGTAAGACATGCGCCTGCCGACTCGGGCCCCAAGGCACTGTCACCGGAGCCAGCCGACTCTCCGTACAGATTGGTGTCCACCGCAATGAGGGTGATTTCCATTCGTCGCGCGAGTGAGGCGATGGCGCGATGCGCGATCTCGGGATCCTTCAGTTCCGCCATGGTGCCCACGAAGGC
>JBBANV010000033.1:4073-5199 GCA_040401775.1 Ilumatobacteraceae bacterium | reverse complement strand
TGCGCACGTTGATCGAGATCCACACTCGTGATTCGCACCGTTGCCGATGGCGCTTCACCGAACGTGATGATCTGCGCCGAGGTTCGCGACTGCATGGCCAGCACACGCTCGTCGTCGGCGTTCAAAATTGCGACGCCACTCGATGGCAGTGCTTCGACGAGTTCGCCCTTGGCGCGAGCGATGCCATCGAGGTTGTCGAGCAGTGCGCTGTGGGCTTCGGCAACCGCGGTGACGATACCGATGTTCGGTAGGCCCACTTCGGTGAGGCGCGTGATTTCTCCGTGGCCGCGCATGCCCATTTCCAGCACGAGTGCTTCGCAGTCGTCAGGGGCGTTCAGCAAGGTGATGGGGACGCCTTGGTCGTTGTTGAACGAACGCGAGCTTGCGGCAACCTTCAGTGCAGAGCCGATGGCGGCTGCCGCCAAATCTTTCGTGGTGGTCTTGCCCACACTTCCGGTGATGCCCACCACACGGTGTTGCACCCGATCGCTGAGCGACTCACGTGCCCAACGGCCGAGTTTGCGGAGCGCTTCCAGCGTGTCGGGTACCACGATGGCCGTGCCGCGCGGGCCGCCATTGCGCGCATCGCCGCCGCCATGCACATCGCCGCCGCCCTGCGCGTGGCCGCCGCCCCGCGACGTGAGGTATGCACCCGCACCGCGCCCGAGTGCGTCGGTGATGAAGTCGTGCCCGTCGCGCTCGGCAACGATGGGCACGAACAACTGCCCCATCACCAACGTGCGCGAGTCGAAGCTGGCTCCCGACAAATGGGCGTTCTTTCCACGCAATTCGCCACCCACTGCGTGAGCAACATCGGTGGCCATGAAGCGCATACGACTACTCAGCGTACGAGGCAAGTACCGTGGAGACGAGTGAATTCGCGCTCGCGCACCCACGTGATCGTCATCTTCGGTGGCGAGTCGGCCGAACACGATGTCAGTTGCGTCACCGCAGCACACGTGTTACGAGCGCTCGACCCCGAGCGATACGACGTGACCACCGTGGCCATTTCGCGTAGTGGCGAGTGGATGCTGGCCGAAGGTGCAATGGCTGCGCTTGCGCGTGGGCGCGATGCGTTGCCGGAGCGCTTGGAGGCAACGGGACGTGCGTCCTCGTTGGGCGAAGT
>JBBANV010000033.1:0-3973 GCA_040401775.1 Ilumatobacteraceae bacterium | reverse complement strand
GGCGGCGCAGGCGGCGCGCGCACCGTGGTGCTCCCCTTGTTGCACGGTCCGATGGGTGAAGACGGCACCGTGCAAGGAATGTTGGATCTCGCTCACGTGGCATACGTGGGCGCAGGTGTGTTGGGCAGTGCCGTGTCGATGGACAAAGCCACCACCAAGCGCGTGCTGGCGGCTGAAGGCATTGCGCAACCGAAGTTTGTCGCGCTGCGCGCCGACGAGATTGCCGGAGTCACCGGTAGCGGCTCGGCCAGCCACAACGCCGTCGCCGACGTGGTCGCACAACTTGGTCTTCCACTTTTTGTGAAGCCGGCCAACATGGGTTCTTCCGTCGGCGTTACAAAAGCAAAAACTCTCGACGAGGCCATCACTGCTGCGCGTGCTGCACTCGCCTACGACGAGTGGGTGTTGTTCGAAGAAGCCATCACTGGTCGCGAGATCGAGGTTGCGGTGCTCGGTAATCGCGAGCCGCGCGCCTCGGTGGCCGGCGAAATCATTCCGGGACGCGAGTTTTACGATTACGAAGACAAATACATCGGTGATGGCGCCAAATTGTTGATTCCCGCCCCGCTGAGCGAGGCAGAATCAAACGAAGTTCGCAACATGGCGCTGCAGGTGTTTCGCGCGGTGCGAGCCGAAGGAATGGCTCGCGTCGACTTCTTCTATGAAGAAACGCGCGCCGACGGCAGCAAGGGTCGCGGATTTCTGTGCAACGAGATCAACACCATTCCGGGCTTCACGCCGATTTCGATGTACCCCAAGTTGTGGCAGGCATCAGGGGTTGCCTATGCCGCGCTGATCGACGAACTCATCGAACTTGCACTCGAGCGCCACGAGCGTCGCGCGAAGTTCCGCAACACCCACCGCTAAACGCAGCTGGTCGGCGCACCGCGCCAGGTTGATGCAGCGGGCCAGCAACCAGCTGGGTTGAAGTGGTTCAGCTGCCGGCGGCGGGGATGTTGATCTTCAAACCGGGATACAAGAACACGTTCACACTCGGCCACTGATTTGCGGCCAAGAGCGACGTGACCGACACGCAGAATTTGGTGCGAATCGCCGAGATGGAGTCGCCCGCCTGCACTTCGTACGTGCCTGCCGGACGATTACCGCAACCTGGTTTGCCGACGGGATTGGCCACCACGGTTTGTTGCGTTTGATTCACGGTGACCTGTGCACTTGGCGGAATTTTCAATTGCCTGCCCGGATACGGGAATTGCGACGTGGAAATGAGCCCGTTCCACGACAGCAGCTGCTCCACCGAAATACCGAAGGCATTGGCCACCTTGATGGGTGAGTCGCCGGCTTGCACCACGTAGATCTGTTCGACACCGACGGCACCCGGTGGCAGCGTGGTCACGACCGGAGCGATGGTGGTGACAGCAGGCGGAATGGTGGCGAAATCCGTGGGGCCGATGGGCACGATGGTGGTGGCGGAACCTGCAGCGTCGACTCCACACGCCGACAGCGCAACGGCAAGGAGCAACCAACGCGAACGCATTGCGATGAGTTTACGCCAGTGGACGCGCAGAGGCCACGATGGGTGACGGCAGCGACGACGACCCCATCAAATGCTTGTCCACTGCCGCAGCAGCAGCGCGACCTTCAGCGATTGCCCACACGATGAGGCTCTGCCCGCGACCCATGTCACCTGCAACGAACACGCCATCCACGTTGGTGCGATAGTCGTCGGTGCGTGCGACGTTGCCGCGCGAATCCAACGCCACGCCGAGTTGGTCGAGCCACGAACCCTTCTCCGGCCCGACGAAGCCGAGTGCGAGCAACACCAAGTCGGCACGTAGTTCGGTTCGGGTGCCCGGTACCGGCACGAATTTGCCGGCTTCGAATTGCACTTCGTTGAGCACCAGCGCGCGCACGTTGCCGTCGGCATCACCCACGAATTCCTCGGTGGACACGCTGAATACTCGCTCGCCACCTTCTTCGTGTGCCGATGATGTGCGGTACACCAGGCTCCATTGCGGCCACGGGTTGTCGCCGCTGCGTACTTCGGGTGGACGCGGCATGATCTCCAGCTGCGTCACCGATGCAGCACCTTGACGATGTGCGGTGCCCAAACAGTCGGCGCCGGTGTCGCCACCGCCGATGATCACCACATGTTTGCCTGCGGCGGTGATGCTGGGTTCGGTGAAGTCGCCCTCCTGCACCTTGTTGGCAATCGGCAGGTACTCCATCGCTTGATGGATGCCCTTCAGCTCGCGACCCGGAACCGGCAGGTCGCGCCATGCAGTGGCGCCACATGCCAACACGATGGCGTCATGAGTTGCACGCAACACTTCGACATCCACGTTGTCGCCCACGATGGCATTGGTGCGAAACTCGGTGCCTTCGGCCTTCATTTGTTCGATACGTCGTTCGATGTGCTGCTTTTCCATCTTGAACTCGGGAATGCCGTAACGCAACAAACCACCCAGACGATCGGCGCGTTCCAACACGATCACGTCGTGACCTGCACGCGTGAGTTGTTGTGCGGCCGCCAGGCCTGCGGGGCCCGAGCCGATCACCGCAACGCGATGCCCCGTGCGAACACTTGGCACCTGCGGGGTTACCCAACCTTCACGCCATGCGCGATCGATGATCTCCACTTCCACTTGTTTGATCGACACGGGGTCGGCGTTGATGCCGAGTACGCACGCAGATTCGCACGGCGCCGGACACAGACGCCCGGTGAACTCCGGGAAATTGTTGGTGGCGTGCAAACGCTCGATGGCGTCGCGCCAATGATCGCGATAGACGAGGTCGTTCCAGTCGGGAATCAAGTTGCCGAGCGGGCATCCGTTGTTGCAAAACGGAATGCCACAATCCATGCAACGTCCCGCCTGCTCGCGCAGCTTGCCTTGGTCGAACGGCTCGTACACCTCGCGCCAGTCGGCGATGCGCACGGGAATGGGGCGTCGCTTCGGTGTGGTGCGGCCCCACTTGAGGAATCCGGTTGGCTCACCCATTGACGACTGCCCGAGCGATGTGTGCGCTACCCATTGACGCTCTCCATGATTTTGTGCGACGTTGCCGCCTCGTCGAGCCCGGCGGACTTTGCGTCGGCAATCACGCGAAGCACGCGCGCGTAGTCACGTGGCATCACCTTGCGGAAGTTGGCGAGCGGGTCGCCGAGCCCAAGCAGTCGTGCAGCCGCCGCCGATTCGGTCAACTCGTAGTGGCGTCGCAGTGTGGCCAACAACCATTCGCGATCGCCGGCGTCGAGGGGAACGATGTCGACCAGTTCGGTATTCACGCGCGACGCAAAATCGCCAGCTGTCGATCCGGTCGCGGCAGGAGCCTCGTCGAGCACATACGCAATACCGCCCGACATACCCGCGGCAAAGTTGCGGCCGGTTGCACCGAGCACCACCACTCGCCCACCGGTCATGTACTCACAACCGTGGTCGCCCACACCTTCCACCACCGCGGTGGCTCCGCTGTTGCGCACGCAGAATCGCTCGCCCACCACACCGCGCAAATAGATCTCACCGCTCGTGGCGCCGTAGCCAATCACGTTTCCGGCGATCACGTTGTCTTCCGCGGCGAACGTGGAACGACGATCGGGTCGCACCACGATGCGTCCACCCGACAAACCCTTACCGAGATAGTCGTTGGCGTCGCCTTCCAACATCATGGTGATACCTCGCGGCACGAATGCTCCGAACGACTGCCCCGCCGAACCCGTGAAGCGCAGCGTGATGGTGTTATCGGCCAACCCTGCACCACCCCACTTCTTGGTGAGACGGCTGCCGAGCATGGTGCCGACGCTGCGGTTGACGTTGCGAATCGGGAGCGACACCTCCACGCGATGACCATCTTCGAGCGCTGGCGAACAGCGTGAGATCAATTCATTGTCGAGCGCGTCGGCCAAACCGTGGTCCTGCGCCACCGAGTGACTCAGGGTGGAGTTGTACGGGTTCTGCGGCACGGCCAACAATGGCGCGATGTCGAGCCCGCTCGCCTTCCAGTGGTCGACGGCAAC
>JBBANV010000032.1:0-13542 GCA_040401775.1 Ilumatobacteraceae bacterium | reverse complement strand
CTTCAGCGCCTCAACGGGTGCAGTCATCGAAGGTCCGGCAAACATCTCACTCACGAGGTACCAGGTAAGCGAGCGCAGCGGCGCCATCTACATCACGATCTAGCGCAGGCGCGTGGCCAAGCCGGCGATTCGACGCGCCAGGCCACGCGGCGTAAACGTCGACACCGTTGCCAGTGACTTGTTCACCAAGCCCGGCACACAAATGGCCTTGCCTTCGGCGACTGCACGCAATCCATCGCGCGCCACGTCATCGGCCGACATCCACGCAAACTCCGGAAACTTGGATTCCAACCCCGACGTATTGGAGATGCTTTGAAACTCGGTGTGGGTGAGCCCGGGGCACAATGCCGTTACTCGAATGCCTGAACCACGTAGCTCCTCGTGCAGTGCCTCCGTGAGGCTCGTGACGAACGCCTTGGTGGCTGCATACACCGCCAGGTCGGGACCGGGCTGGAACGAAGCGATGCTCGAGACGTTCAGGAGATACCCGTGGCCGCGTGGTTGCATCTGACGCACCGCCTCGTGCGAGATTCGCGTCAGGGCGTTGATGTTGAGCGATATCTCCCGGCTCAATCGCTCGGGTTCGGCTTGCGCAAACGATCCACTGGTGCCGAAGCCGGCATTGTTGACGACGAGCTCAACGGTCGGACGCGTGGTATCCCTGAGGCGCTCCAGAACTGCGTTGAGTCCGGCATCGGTGGTGAGGTCGGCGGGCAGCACCTCGACGTTTGCGTACTTGGATGCGATGGCGTCGAGTCGATCCTTGCGTCGCGCCACCAACACCATTCCGACGCCGGCCTTGCCGAGTTTGTGGGCAATCGCTTCGCCGATTCCGCTCGATGCACCGGTAACGAGTGCGTACGAGAACGGTGCTTTGGTCACGACGTTGCGATCAACGAGAACTGGTCACGGAACTCAGGCGTTGCCGAGTCCACCGGTAGCGGACAGTCGTGCGTGTGCTCGACGAAGGTCTGCTTCGATGCTGGCATCGTGTTCGCCCCGCAATGCCGTCTCTGCGCGCTCTTTGGCGGCGCGAGCGCGAGCCACGTCGATGTCTTCTGCGAGTTCGGCGTTGTCCGACAAAATCGTCACATGGCCACCGGAGGCTTCGACATAGCCACGATGAACGGCTACGTTCTGCACCTTGCCATCTTCCAGATAGATGCGGGTGTGGTTCTCCGTGAGTACTCCGAGAAACGACGTATGGCCGGGCAGGAAGGCAATCTCTCCTCCACTCTCGGTGCGGGTGATCACCTGCGTGGCGATGCCGCTGAACAGCACGCGCTCGGGTGATACCACTTCCACCTTCATGGTTGCTCCGCTGGCCACGTTGCGTCAGTCCTACTCTGCCGACTCTTGCAACGCCTTGGCCTTGGCCAACACCTGCTCCACGCTGCCGACGTTCAAGAACGCTTGCTCCGGCACTTCGTCCAGTTCGCCCTTCACGATGGCTTCGAAGCTCTCCACGGTTTCGGCGGTCGGTACGTACTCGCCCTTCACACCGGTGAACACTTCGGCCACGTAGAACGGCTGCGACAAGAATCGCTGCACCTTGCGTGCGCGCGACACGGTCTGGCGGTCTTCTTCCGACAGTTCGTCCAATCCGAGAATCGCGATGATGTCCTGGAGTTCCTTGTAGCGCTGCAGGATTTCCTGCACGCGTCGCGCCACGTTGTAGTGACGCTCGCCCACTACTTCGGGCGACAAGATGGTGGAGGTCGATGCGAGTGGGTCCACCGCCGGGTAGATACCCAACGATGCAATCTGTCGCGACAACTCCGTGGTTGCATCCAAGAAGGTGAAGGTCGTGAATGGCGCCGGGTCGGTGTAGTCGTCGGCTGGCACGTACACGGCCTGCAGCGAGGTGATCGATCGGCCACGGGTGGACGTAATGCGCTCCTGCAACTGGCCCATTTCATCAGCCAACGTTGGCTGGTAGCCCACCGCCGATGGCATACGGCCAAGGAGCGTCGACACTTCGGAACCTGCCTGCACGAAGCGGAAGATGTTGTCAACGAACAACAGCACGTCCTGGTTCTTCACGTCGCGGAAGTACTCGGCCATGGTGAGTGCCGACAACGCAACGCGCAAACGCACGCCCGGTGGCTCGTCCATTTGACCGAACACCAGAGCAGCTTTTTCGAACACTCCCGACTCGGCCATTTCGATTCGCAAGTCGGTGCCTTCACGAGTGCGCTCTCCCACGCCGGCGAACACCGACACACCACCGTGCTTGGATGCCACACGGTTGATCATCTCGGTGATGAGCACGGTCTTGCCCACGCCTGCGCCGCCGAACAGACCGATCTTTCCACCGGCGAGATACGGGGTCAGCAAGTCGATCACCTTGATGCCGGTTTCGAACATGCGCTTGGTGGGCTCGAGCGTGTCGAATGCCGGAGCCGGACGGTGGATGTCCCAGCGCTCGACGTTCTTGAAGTCGTCGTTGTTGCCGTCGAGCACGTCGCCCCACACGTTCCACACGTGGCCGAGCGTCTTTTCACCGACCGGCACGCTGATGCCACGACCCGTGTCGCGCACCGGAGTGCCACGACGCAAGCCGTCGGTGGGCTTCATGCACACTGCGCGCACACGGCTGTGTCCGAGCTGTTGTGCAACTTCTGCCAACACTTTGTTGGGCTTGCCGTCGACGTCGATGGTGAATTCGAGCGCGCGGTTCAACTCGGGCAGGCTGCCGCGAGGAAACTCCACGTCGATTACCGGTCCGGCGATTGCCACTACGCGACCTTCTACGGTCGTGGTGTTGCTCATCGTTGCTGTCATAGTTGCTCCTTTATCGAATTTCGAATTGAGAGAAGTGTGTGAACGTGTGGATCATCATCAGACGCCCGCCATATCGTCGGCGCCACTCAATGCCTCGGCACCACCGACGATTTCCATGATTTCCGTGGTGATGGAGTCCTGACGTGCACGGTTCATGGTGCGCGACAGGCTCTTGATGAGTTCTTCGGCATTGTCCGTTGCCGACTTCATGGCTCGTTGACGGAATGCGTGTTCGCTGGCGGCTGCATTGAGTAGCGCCGCATAGATTCGAGCTTCCACGTAGCGAGGAAGCAGCGAGCCAAGGATGTCCTCGGCGCTCGGCTCGAACTCGTACGCACTAACGCCACCCTCGGGCTTGCCGTCGCCGCCCTCCACTACTTCCCGCTCGAGCGGAATCAATGGGCGACGGACCACTTCCTGCGTCCCCGACGATACGAATCGCGTGTACACCAACTCCACGCGGTCGACGGCACCGGACAGGAACTGTTCCACCACGTACTCGCCGATGGCCTTGGCGTTCTCGTACTTGGGTGCGTCGGAGAATCCGGCAAAACCCTTTCGAAGCGAGTAGCCGCGGAACTTGAAGTAGTTCTCGCTCTTGCGACCCACTGGCACGATGGCGTAGTCCTTGCCAGCCACCACATCGGCTTTCACTTCGCCTTCCGTGGCTCGTAGTACGCCTGCGTTGTAACCACCGCACAGCCCGCGATCGGCTGCAATGGTGACGTAGCACGTGGTCTTCACCACTTCGCGTTGCTTCATGAATGCCGATTCGGTACCGGAACCACCTGCAGCCAGATCCTTCACCACGTTGGTGATCATCTCGCTGTACGGCACCGCGGCCTGTACACGCTGTTGGGCTTTCACGATGCGCGACGCGGCGATCAGCTCCATGGCGCGGGTGATCTTCTTCGTTGCCTGAACGGAACGAATCCGCCCACGAAGAATGCGCTCTTGACCGCCGGCCATGTGGTGTGGTTACTCCGTCGCCAGGGTTTTCTTGCTGGCGGCTTGACCAACTTCACCGGCAGTGGTCTTGGTTGGGTCAGCCGAGGCTCCACCAACGGGTGTCGGCGCGAACGACTTCTTGAACGCCGCTACCACACCGGCGAGATCTGCAGGCACGTCGGCCTTGGGATTCTGGCGAATTCCGGCCAGCATGCTGCCGTGTCGTGAGCGCATGTGCTCGAGCAACTCCAGCTCGAAGCGTCGCACATCGGCAACGGGGATGTCGTCGAGGTAGCCCTTGGTACCAGCGAAGATCGACACCACTTGTTCCTCGACCGGCATCGGACTGTTGAGCGGCTGCTTGAGCAACTCCACCAGGCGATAGCCGCGTTCCAGCTGAGCCTTGGAGATGGCGTCCAACTCCGAGCCGAAGGTGGCGAATGCTTCGAGTTCGCGGAACTGCGCGAGGTCGAGCTTCAACGTTCCCGACACGCTCTTCATCGCTTTGATCTGCGCTGCACCACCCACGCGGCTCACCGAGATACCCACGTCGACGGCTGGACGTACACCCGACTTGAAGAGGCTGTCCTGCAAGTACACCTGACCATCGGTAATCGAGATCACGTTGGTGGGAATGTAGGCCGACACGTCGCCAGCCTTGGTTTCGATCACCGGCAGCGCGGTGAGTGATCCTGCGCCGTTCTCGTCGCTCAGCTTGGCTGCGCGCTCCAGCAGACGGCTGTGCAGGTAGAACACGTCACCCGGGTAGGCCTCGCGACCCGGCGGGCGACGAAGCAGCAGCGAAATCTGGCGATACGCCTCGGCCTGCTTGGAGAGGTCGTCGTACACGATGAGGGCGTGCTCGCCCTTTTCCATCCAGTGCTGACCCATCGCGCATCCGGCGTACGGCGCCAAGTACTTGAACGGCGCGGGGTCGCTCGCAGGCGCCGCAACCACCACGGTGTATTCCATCGCGCCGTATTGACGCAACGTCTCCACGGTTTGGGCAACGGTCGAACCCTTCTGACCGACTGCCACGTAGATGCACTTCACACCCAGACCCTTTTGGTTGAGGATGGTGTCGATGGCAACGGTGGTCTTGCCGGTCTTGCGGTCGCCGATGATCAGTTCGCGCTGTCCGCGACCAATCGGGGTCATCGCGTCGATGGCCTTGATGCCCGTCTGCAAGGGCTCGTGCACGGGTTTGCGACCCATGATGCCCGGGGCCTGCACTTCTACGCGACGCATCTGCGCGCCAGCGACGTCACCTTTGCCATCGATCGGCACACCGAGTGCGTTGACGACGCGACCAAGCATGGCGTCTCCAACCGGCACCGACAAGATTCGGCCCGTGGCCTTCACCGTCTGCTGCTCTTCGATGTTGTCAGCGTTGCCGAGCACCACCACTCCGATGGAGTCTTCATCGAGATTCAAGGCCAATCCCACGCTGCCGTCCTCGAACTCCAGCAACTCGTTCACGGCACAGTCGGGTAGACCGCTGACACGAGCAATACCGTCACCAATCTCTGCAACGCGACCAACGGTCCGTGCCTCCACCGATGGCGTGTAACCATCGAGACCCTTGGTGATTGCTGCCGCAATGTCTGAGGCGGAGAGCGTGAGTTCGGACATGTGAATTTCCTTTCGAATTGCGCTTAGAAACGTGACTTGACTTGATCGAGGCGGGTACGAACCGAATCGTCGATGACTTCGTCGCCAACGGTGGCAACGATTCCGCCGATGACATTCGGATCCACCACCACTTTGAGGTTCAACTTCTTGCCGGTGGCCTTGGAGAGGGCTTCGGCAATTCGTGTCTTCTGGGCGTCGTTCAACGCGACCGCACTACGAACTTCGGCAACCTCGAGTTGCTTCTCGCTCGAGGCACGCTTCACGAGCGCGTCGGCGACTTGTGGCAACAACGACACGTGTCCGGTACCCACGAGTAGCGAGGCCAATTGCACGGTGACGTTGTTGGCCTTGCCGCCCAGGAGTTGCTCGACGATCTTTTGACGACGATCGGTGGGCAATGTGCTGTCGCTCAGCGACGAGCGCAATGCCTCGTTGGACTCGTAAGCCCGCGCCAGGCGGAACATCTCGTCCTCCACGATGGCGACGGAATTGTTGGCCACGGCGATGTCGAACATCGCATTGACGTAGGCGTTTACTTGCTGGCTGCTCATCGTGATGCACCCACCTTGGCAATGAAACTGTCGACCAGTTCCTGCTGTGTGCGATCGTCGAGCGTGGCACGTACGGCATCGCTGGTTGCGGCTGCCGATAGTCGAGCTATTTCGGCACGCAGCTCGTCACCAATTCGCGACCGCGCTGCGGTGATTTCCGCCGTTGCTCGGGCTTCCATATCGGCAACCTCGGCGGCGATTCGCGCACGACCTTCGGCAAGGACCGCGGCAGCCTGCGTGTCGGCCTCGGCAAGCGTGCGGGCACGCTCGCCAGCAATGTCGCCCAGTGCCTTGCGAATGTTCACGGCGTCGCTTTCGGCGTCTCTACGCGCTGCAGCCGAATCGTCAAGTTCTTTTTGAATCTTGGCGGTACGTGTCTCGAGCGCCTTCTTTGCTGCTGGCCAACCAAACTTGTACAGCGCAGAAAAGATGATGATCGAGGCAATGCTGCCGTAGATGATTTCGCCGATTTCCGGAAACAGCCAGTGATGCGACTGCGAGGGATCCTCGGCGGCAAGAACAATGGATATGAAGTTCACGAACGACCTCCGCTCATGGTGCTGTCCACCGCACGCTGTACCACCGATGCGTCGGGCAATTTGCCGAGCACCAGTTGCGTTGCGCGGGTGGTGACGCTGCCCACCGCCGCCGCAACCTCGCCACGTGCAGCTGCTCGTGCAGCCTCGATGGCTTGGTCGGCCTGCGCGCGTTGAGCGGCAATCCGTGCATTCACCTCGGCGACCTTTGCTTGACGCTCGGCGTCGAGTGTCTGTCGCGCCTTGTCGATACGGGCGGCTGCCTCGGCACGGACTTCGGCGAGTGAGGCTTCATACGAAGCAACATCACCCTGTGCAGAAGCCCGCGTAGCCTGCGCAGTTTCGTGTCCAGCGCGAATCTCGCCGTAGCGGGCTTCCATGCCCTTCCTCACTTTCGGCACGAGGAAAACCCTCATGACGAAGAGGAACACCAGGAAGGTCCCGGCACCCCAGAACAATTCCTTGTTTTCTGGAGCAATGGGGTTTGGCCCCAAGTCTTCAGCCGCAAGGAGAATGGTGGAAATGAGCATGTTTCGTGCCGACTTCGATCAGGCGAACTTGAGCAGAATGAAGGCCACGAAGCCGATCAGCGCGAGCGCTTCGGTAAACGCGACTCCAAGGAACATGGTGGTGCGCACCATTCCTGCAGCTTCTGGCTGACGGGCCATCGACTCGATGGCTTTTCCGAAGATGATGCCGATGCCGATGCCTGGTCCAATCGCGGCGAGGCCGTAGGCGTAACCAGCCGACGCGGCTGCAGCAGTGTTCTTGGCGGCTGCTGGATCGGCGACCGCGTCACCTGCCTCGGCCGCGATGCGGGCAATTGTTGCTAATGCTTCCATTGCTGTTTTCTCCTTATTGTTTGGTTGGTATTCGTGTGACTGGTATTAATGCTCCGCGTGCGACGCCATGTTGATGTACACGGCGGTCAACGTGGTGAAAATGTATGCCTGCAGGAACGCGACGAGCACTTCGAAGCCCGTGAGGAAGAGCAATACCGCGAATGGCAGGACTCCCACCGGAATCAGGATGCGATCACGCGCCTGGAACAAGGCCTCCGACAAGAGCGCAAAGATCACGAGCAGCAAGTGACCCGCCAGCATGTTGGCGAAAAGTCGAACGGCCAACGAGAACGGTCGCACGATGAACGTGGAGATGATTTCGATGGGCGTTACCAGGATGTAGAGCGCCTTGGGCACACCCGGGGGAAACAACACCGACTTGAAGTAGCCGAGTGGACCCTGATGCTTGATGCCCGTCACGTTGTACACCACCCACACCATCAGCGCCATGAACGCCGGAATTCCCATGCGTGCAGTTGCCGGCATCTGAATGAATGGAATGACGCCCGGCACGTTGCTGAGGTAGATGAAAATGAAGATGGAGAGCAGGAACGGCGTCCATGCCAATCCTGATGGTCCCATCGTCTGCATGATGATTTGTTTCTCGATGAACTCGATGATTACTTCCGCCAAGTTGCGGGCACCTTTTGGTGCCACCTTGGGGTCCTTGCGAGTGGCAGCCAGGAAGATACCCATGCCAATCAGGGCCGCTGCGATACCGATGAGCACCACCTTGTTGATGGTGGGCGCCACATCCTGCCAACGCAACAGCATGTTGATCGGCGGGAATTCAAAGGCGAGTACGGACATCAGATTCATGCGTTGGCCTTTTCTGTCGAGATGACGGTGTTGTCATCGTGAGAGATGGATGGAGTTGAAACCGAGTCATATCCAGCCATGGTCGGCTTCAAACCCGGGAATGCGAGCGTTGCCGACACATAGCGCATCTCCCAGAACAGCAAACCCAAGTGGGAGATTACCAGCGTGAGTCCGAGCGCCATGAGATCCACCCAGGGTTCGGTTCGCACCAACATGACGGCAAGAGCGACGATGCCGAGGCGAACGATGTAGCCGAAGAGTGTTGCAGCCATCATCAAGGCGTACGAGATGCGGGCGGTTGTTGCAACGAGCCCGGCGGCAATCATGAAGTTGCACAACACCAATCCGAGACCGTATGCACTCGACCATGCACCAGCACTTCCCCACACCAACCAGGACACCGTGACGAGTGCGGGAGCGACGATGATGCCCCGCTTCACGATGTCGCGCGTGATCTGCGCTTCGGGTGATGGACCCGTGTCACGCATCGCCAGCACGGATGGATTCACGTTGTTGTTCATCGTGAATGCACCGCCTCGCGACGTTTGGCCTCAAGATCGGTCATTTGAGCGTTGTAGACGTAATACAACTTGGCGAATTGCGCGACTACGGCCAGTACCACGAAGGTAATCATGAACCACGGCGTGGAAGTGAGCTGACGATCAATGAACCATCCCAGAAAGAAGAACACCAATACGGTGCCGGCGATCTCGGCACCTTTGGTAATGGAATCTGGATGTTGAGTTGCCAACGCGGACACCTTTGTCTTGTCGAGGCTTGTGAACCGCTTAACAAACTAGGCGTGGGGGCCGTCGTCCACCAAATCCGATTCGTGAACTTGTGCGTCATCTGGCTGTTCACCGTGATCGTCGTCGCGCCGTAGTCGAGGATGCAGGACCGTAAACACACTCAGCGCGGTACCCGCCAGCACCAGAAGCACGAGTGCCGAACCCGTGCTGTAGAGCGCAGAGAACAACACCACGGTGGAGAACAACGCTGCCCAGCCCCACAAAATCACGACTGCACGACGTGGACCGTGTCCCAACTGAATCAGGCGATGGTGCAAGTGACCCATGTCCGCTTCGGCAAAACTGCGTCCACTCGCCGTGCGACGAATGACCGCAAAGATCACGTCGACAATCGGTACAGCCAGCACCAGGAGGGAGATGAAGATCGGCGCCAAGAAGAAATAGGTCTGCCCGTTCGCCGACTGCGTGTCGGGATCGGCCCGTCCACCCACCACGCTCGTGGCCACCGCCATCAGCAATCCAAGCAACAAGGCTCCGCTATCACCCATGAAGATGCGCGCCGGATTGAAGTTGAACGGGAGGAATCCCACGCACACACCAACTGCGATCATGGCAACGAGCGGTCCAATGTTCGGCTGTGGCAACAGGTTGCCCGCCGTGAGGTCCTGTGAATAAATGAAGAACGATCCCGCGCCGATGGCAACGATTCCCGCAGCCAAGCCATCCAAGCCATCGATGAGGTTCACCGCTTGCGTCATGCCCAACAGCCACAACACGGTGAAGAGCGGCACCCAATCGTCGGACAACACGAATACGTCCAGGAATGGGAAACGGAATTGGAACATCGTCACACCGAACCACACGAGCGAGATTGCCGCCACCACCAGTCCGGTCACCTTCGCCGGCGGTGAGATGTCACGAATGTCGTCCAACAAACCGAGAGCAAAGGTGATGCTGCACGCCACCACCACACCGATGATCTCCGTGCTGTCTTCGAACAGCGCATCGAAGTCGCTCATCACACTTGCGCCGACGATGCCCGCCAAAATGCCGATGAACATCCCGATTCCACCCACATCCGGCGTAGGCACGGGATGCATTCGGCGCTCGTCGGGTGTGGCCACCCACTTCTGACGGTGCGCCAACCGCACGACGAACGGCATGGAAACTGCAGTTGCGGACGCCGCGATCAGTCCGACGATGAGATACGACGCGAAGTCAATCACGCTCGGTGCTCACTCCCCTAACGATAGGCGGGGAATGCCGAGCAAAGAGCGGCAACCTTGGCGCGAACGTCGGCAACGACCGCCGGGTCGTTACGACCCTTCAAGGTGGTGACGATGTAGTCGGCAATCGTTGCCATTTCCGACTCTTTCATGCCTTGCGTGGTCACCGACGGTGTGCCGATACGTACACCCGAGGTGACGAACGGACTCCGCGGATCATTCGGCACGGTGTTCTTGTTCAACGTGATGCCTGCCAGGTCGAGCACGGCTTGCGCCTCTTTGCCGGTGAGTTCGGCGTCGAACGGACGCAGGTCCACCACCATCATGTGCGTGTCGGTGCCGCCCGACACCAATCGGAATCCGCGAGTTGCGAGTGCCTCCGCCAGTGCCGCGGCATTCTTCACGATTTGGTGGGCGTACTCGCGGAAACTCGGCTGCATCGCCTCGAAGAATGCAACGGCTTTTGCCGCAACCGCGTGCTCCAATGGACCACCCTGCTGCCCCGGGAACACGGCCTTATCGATTGCTTGTGCGTGTTGTTTGGTGGACAGGATGCAACCACCACGCGGACCGCGAAGCGTCTTGTGCGTCGTGAACGTGACCACGTCGGCAAACGGCACCGGATTGGGGTGTGCTCCTCCGGCGACGAGTCCCGCCAAATGTGCGATGTCGAACATCATGTAGGCGCCGACCTCGTCGGCGATCTTCTTGAAGGGCTCCGGTTCTATGCGGCGCGGGTAGCTGGTGGTACCGGCAACGATCATCCGTGGGCGGTGTTGCAACGCAAGATTGCGCACCTCTTCGAAGTCGATTCGTTCGTCATTCACCCCAACTTTGTAGGAGTGGAACTTGTAGAAGATTCCGCTCGCATTCACCGGCGACCCGTGCGTGAGGTGACCACCGTGATCGAGACTGAGACCAAGCACCGTGTCACCCGGTTTCAACATCGCCTGATACACGGCCATGTTGGCGCTGGCACCCGAATGCGGCTGAACGTTGGCGTGCTCGGCACCGAAGAGTTGCTTCACGCGTTCGATTGCGATGGCCTCGATCTCGTCCACCACCGCATTGCCGCCGTAGTACCGCTTGCCCGGGTACCCCTCGCTGTACTTGTTGGTGAGTACCGACCCCGTCGCTCGCATGACGGCTGGCGATGTGAAGTTCTCACTCGCAATCAACTGCAGTCCGGTTACCTGCCGCACACGCTCCTTTTCAATGAGTGCTTCCACTTGCGTGTCGGGGGTGACTTCGGACGGAAACGGCATCGGATCTAACTTTCGTTGCGGGCCGATTCCTCGGCTTCGATCTCTCCCAATTGTCCCACACGTCGCGCGTGGCGACCGCCCTCAAACGGTGTTTCGAGGAATTTCTTGACGATTTGTTCCGACAGCTCGAAACTCACTACGCGACCTCCCATTGAAAGCACGTTGGCGTCGTTGTGCGAGCGAGCCATCTCCGCGAGCCACAGGTCGTTGCACAGCGCTGCCCGAACTCCGCGCACCTTGTTTGCCGCGATCTGCTCACCCTGCCCGCTTCCGCCCAACACGATGCCAACATCGGCCTTGGCGTCACGCACAGCGCGGGCCACGCTGGCGCAAATGTGCGGGTAATCGGTTGCTTCGCTGGAATGCGTGCCGTAGTCCTCCACCCGATAACCCAATGCTTCGAGCACCGTCACCAAGTGCGACTTGAGATCGAAGCCCGCATGATCGCTACCGATGGCAATTCGTTTGAGTGACTGCGATTCATTCAGTGACATCGCGCGCCAGCCTAGGTGCAGCACACCGACGGTTTTCGTACGCTGGTGGAGCATGCCGCTCGACCCACGTACGCCCGTGCTCATCGGGCAAGGACAAGCGCTCGACAGGTCGACGCATCCGAGCGACACCAAGCACCCGGTGGCGCTCATGGCCGAGGCAGTGGCTGCTGCGGCCGCCGATGCAGGAATTCCGGTTCCCCGCGAAGTCGACGCAATCCGTGTGGTGCGTTTGCTGTCGTGGAAGTACGCCAATGCCGCGCACGCACTCGGCACACTCAGCGGAATGACGGCACGCGAGTACGCCACCACCCCGCACGGCGGCAACATGCCGCAAACTTTGGTGAATCTCACGGCTTCCCAGATCCTGCGTGGTGAGTGCGACCTCGTGGTGTTGGCCGGCGGCGAATGCACCCGTACCCGCTCGATGTTCAAGGACGCCTCGGCTTTGCCGTGGCCGTCCCCCGACACAACCACAAGTTCCCCAGGGTCATCCGGCACGACGGAAGAACACGTTGCACCGCCAGCGAACATCGTCGACGATTTGGCCCTGCTCAACGACGAAGAACTTCGTCTCGGCATCGTCTTACCGATTCAGGTGTACCCGATGTTCGAAACTGCGCTGCGTGCTGCGGCTGGCCGCAGCATCGAACAGCACGACCAGCGCATCGCGGAATTGTGGTCGCGCTTCAGCGCCGTTGCCGCCGGCAACGATTTTGCGTGGAGTCGTGAGGCGCTCACACCTACACAGGTGATCGAAGTGACATCGCGCAACCGCATGATCGGCACGCCGTACCGCAAGGTGATGAACTCCAACAACCAGGTGAACATGGCGGCATCGCTCATCATGTGTTCGGCCGAACGTGCCGATGCCCTTGGTGTGCCGCGCGACCGCTGGGTGTTTCCGGTGGCTGGTACCGATTGTCACGAACACCAATTCATCTCCAATCGTTGGTCGTTCGCCGAAACACCGGCCGTGCGCCGCGGTGGAGAACTTGCGCTCTCGTTGGCCGGTCTCACCATGTCCGACATCGCCCTCGTGGACCTGTACTCATGCTTTCCTTCGGCAGTGCAACTGGGAGCGGCGTCACTGGGGCTCGAACTCCCGCCGCATGATGGCGAATCTGCGCGACCACTGACGCTCACTGGCGGCCTGTCGTTTGCTGGAGGTCCGTGGAACAACTACGTGATGCATGCCATCGCCACGGCAATGTCACGCCTGCGCGAGTCGTCAGGTGACCGTGCATTCATTTGGGCCAACGGTGGCTATGCAACGAAGCACGCCTTCGGCGTGTACGCAACCACACCTCCGAAGCAAGGTTTCCAACACGCATCGCCACAAGCCGAGATCGACGCCCTCCCCAAACGTGAGTTGGCCGTTGGTGACGATGCCGCCGGACCGGCAACGATCGAAGCGTTCACCGTGATGCATGATCGCGACGGCGCACCGGAGCGATTCATCGCGGCGGGACTACGAAACGACGGACGTCGTGTGTGGATGGTGAGCGACGACCGTTCGGTCGCCTCGTCGTTTGCAACGGGTGAGCACGTCGGAGATGTCGTCACCTTGCGCCGCAGCGGCGAACTCGCCTGACCTTCTTCGGGTCGCTGCCGCTGTCGACTGACGTCCCCTGTGAGCGCGCGTTACCGGCGGGCGACGGCCACTCGCTCGCGACCCGCCAGATCACGGCGAATCTCG
>JBBANV010000031.1:0-13605 GCA_040401775.1 Ilumatobacteraceae bacterium | reverse complement strand
CCCCCGACCCTCTCCTTGTAAGGGAGATGCTCTAACCAACTGAGCTAAACGCCCGCGATGTTTCCGAACACGGACCCCTAGAGCCTACGACCGACGACGTCTGCAACCATCTCGTCGCTCGATTGCTAGCGCTTCACCCACACCGTCTTCTTCCCTGACTTTTTACAGATCAACTTGGTCTTCCCTGCCGATGCCGTGGCACCAACTCGAGTGCACGCACCGCCGACTCGTGCGCCGGTTGACACCGATGGTGCAGTCGTGGTTGCGGTGCTTCCAGATGACCCACTCGACGACGAGCATGCTGCACATGCAATACCTGCGGAGTTGAGCGCAAGTCCGGGACTTTCCGCATGATTACCGAGACCGAGTGACTGCGCAGTGAGCGCGGATTGGAATGACGCGATAGCAGCCACGCCGGTAGCGGACGTTGCACGCCGAATCTCAGTCGATGCGCCCGACGACGTGTGCACATAGGTGGCGATTGAACCATCGGCCAACTGCAAACCGGCGGGAACTCCACCGAGGTTGCTCGACACGATTCCGCGAAAAGAATACGAACCCTGAAGAGAAGCCGAGGTGTATGCATGCACCGACGGTCCACGCGATACGTACAACACCCACTCGGTGCCGTTGAAGAAGATGTCGGGGTCGCTGAACGCACCACCCGTGATGGTTTCCGTGATTCGGGAGCCAGCGTCGAGCTCAAACCGAGTTCCGTCACTGCCCGCGACTTCCACCGCCGACTTGATTTCCCTCACGCACGAGGCTTGCCCTGCCGCGCACTGTGCTGGATCCTGTCCTGGAATTCCCGGGAGGAAGAACAGAATCAAACGCCCATCGGGCAACTGGGCCAGCGATGGATCGACGAACGTTCCGCTAGTGAGCGTGACGGCCGCAGTGGTGGTAGCGCCAGTGGTCATGTCGACGCGCATCAAGCCGCTGGTGGAAAACACATAAAGCGTATTTCCGCGGCGGAACACGTCGGGAACGGAACCCTTGTAGGACTGCCAGCCCCCGACGAGCGACCAGTTCGCGCCGTCCGCACTTTGTGCCATCTGCACGATGTGATTGTTTGGGTTGTTGCAATCGGATGCCCCTGGAGCACACGTATGGAACGACATGAGGTATGGCTGGGTGGGGACGGTGACCGCAGCCGAAACCGGACCAGCATTTGCAACCAATCCCACGAGCACGGCAAATGCCGCGAACAGGGAGCGACGTCGTGAATGGATCATCAGCCGAGTTTAAATCGCAGCACGCGGTTACCGAACTTCTGCTCACCCACCCAGAGATACCCATGAGTAACCATGAGCGAACGTGGCATCCGGAACTTATTGATGGCCAAACCCGAGTTCGCCTTCGTTGCGCCGGTTGATGCTCCGAGCACGGCAGTCGGAGCTCCCCCCGACAGAGCGGCTGACATCGTCGACCACCACACCACACGATCGAAGCCCGTATCGGCGACGAACAGCCCACCGTTCACCGGCAAACCACCCATGGGCAGGTTGAACTGCGTACCCGTCACCGTGGTACCGGACTGGTTGTTGGCGAGTGCGCCGACTGTCCACACATAGGTGCCTGGGTTGGCGATGCAGGTGAGCACCAAGTAGTTGCCATCGGATCGAAGCTGTGTCGCAGCCGGGCAGCCAGGCAACGTGAAGATTGGCGCACTCGTCGCGGTGGGAATTTGATTGAACACGTACACCTTGGCCGATTGTTTGTCGGCGAGATAGATGTAGTTGTTGTCGGCCGCTACTGCGGTGAGACCCGACATGGTGACACCACCAATGTTGGTGTCCAACGTCGTCGTCGGCAATGTGGTTTTGCTCTGAGGAATTCCACCCGACCAGATGTGCAGTTTTCCTTCGCCTGCGATTGCGTAAATCTTGGTTCCCTTGAACGTTGCAGCAACCGAATCCCACGGCTGGAACGGCACGATGAAGGAATGGTCGGGCTTGGCATTGTTGTCGCCCGGCACCTTCTTCCACACGTACACGCGGCGTTCAAAGTCACTGTTGATTGCCAGCGAAGTCCCGTCGGACGACATCACCGGGTTGGTGATCATGAATGCAGTTCGATTCGAGTTGTCCGCTGCTCCCGATGAGCCGATGTAAAAATCGGCGGCCTGACTGGCGGTCGTTGGTACTGCGTTCCACGCTGCGATTCGACTTGCATTGTATTCGAGCACGTAGATGCGGTTACCGAGCTTGACCACGTCGCCCCCATCACCGCCTTGCAGCCCCACATCGGGTGGCGCAACCGACAAATCGGCTTGTGTCGGATTGGATGTCGGGAACGTACGCAGGATCTCCAAGTCACGCTGCAGCAAGTACACGCCGGTGGAGTCGATGTGGCCGTTGTACCAACCGGCGTTGCGGTCGCGACCAAACAACATGAAATAGTCGGGGTTAGAACCCGCCGATGTTGGGAAGCTGTTCCACACGTGCGAACCGCGATTGCCGAGCGGTGACCGTGAGTTCTCGTCACCGATGATCACCTTCGTACCGTCGGAGGTGATTTGCCGTGGTGTGCCCATGATCTCGGGGTCGATCGTGAACGACGCAGCAGTCTGACCCGACACCGTAGGGATGGTGTTCCACACCTTCACGTCTCCGGCTTCGGTGCGTGAGACCATCATCTTGGTGCCGTCGGTCCACACACCCCATGGCCATGAACCCTCGCCGAGGTCGAGTGAGATGTCGGCCGCCTGGCCATTCGAAGTGGGGAACGTACGCCAAATCAGGATGCGATTGTTGCTGGAATCAGCAACCATGAGCATGCCCGACGACGAGATCGACAGGTCGCTCGGCCAGTTCATCTCGTTGAGTGCCGAACCAGAATTGTTGGTGGAGAAGTTCGGCTGCCCGAGCACGATGTTTGGTGCGGTGTTACCAGTCGGAGCCGATGTCCAGATGAGAACTCGATTGTTGTTGCGATCGGCGATGGCAAGGCGTGTCCCATCCGTCGCCATGCCGGCAGGGTGATTAAAGAAGAGAGCTCCGCCGGATTCGTTCGCGACACCGGGCATGCTCATGAACCCTGCAGCCGACTGTCCGCTCGCGACCGACGTTCCCGACGTCACCGCCAATTCGGAGTACGTCGTGACGTGATCACAGCCAATGATGTTGTTGACACCGGTACTCGTTGCCTTGTACTGCGCTTTATTGCAGTCGGACGCCGTTGCAGGACCGCCTGGAGCTTCACCGGGTTTTGCAGTCGTCGTGCCGCCGGGAATTGCTCCCCCGCCAGGCAACGCGCCTGAGCGCACGCGCCAAACGCGATTCTTGCCTTCCTTCGTACAAATGAAATCGATGGACTTCTTCTTTTGCTTCACCGTGAACAGTTGGCCAACCTTCGAACACTTCGCACCGTTCTTGACACTTGCTTGCGCACCTACGGGAGTCAGCAGCACCGCCAGCAATGCGGCGAGAAGAATTCGACCGAAACGCCCGGACTGGCGACGAAAACGACTGCGATGAAGTGGGGTCATACAGCCACAGTAGTGAATATTCCGTGGGAAGGCGGTTGGTTCGTGCGCCATTGATACATCCCGACTTGACATCACTTTGTACGCTCGTGACGTGACCAGATTCCTCCGGGCAATCTCCACAGGCTGCGTTGGCGTCCTGCTCCTCACCGCCAGTCCACTTCCAGCTGTTTCACCAGCCCACGCCAGTGACCTTGGCGCCACCGACTTCAACATCGCGATGAATCTCGCCGGTCTTGCGCAGAGCACCGTGTCGATCGGCGCCCTCAACTGCTCCGAGGGCGGTCGCACGTTTGCAACGACTCAGGACATGTTGATTGGCTTTGCGACGGACACCCGGGTGCAAGGCCAAATCAACCTCAGTTGCCGACCATCGCTCAACATCAACAGTGGCGTGCGAGCAGTGTCTGGCACCATGACCATTCCTTCGAAGGGCGTCACCGACGGTGTATTCAATGCCGAGTGCTCTGCCAAGAGCAGCATGTCGGTGGTTGCCAGCGTCGCGGTCGGTGCTGCAGTACCGGGTTTGTTGTCGGTGAACGTGTCGAGCGCTTCCGCACCACTCGCATTTAGTTGCTCATTCAAGGGTTCGTCGGCGGCCAAAGCCACCGACGTGTACGGCACGATTGAAGGTTTCGCAGATGTCACGGGAATGTGCAACTCGGCGTGCGTAGCCGTCGGCATGACCGCTCGGGCGACCATCACCTCCGCAACCGGCGAACTCAAGGGACAAACTGGTTCCGGTACGTATTCCTATTCCGACGCGTTCGAACTTCCTGAATTGGCGGCAGTAGCCGACACTCTGGCACGCATGAAGAACACCAAACGTGTTCGCGACGAGCGGGTGTCGTGTCCAGAGGGTGCGTCCGACTGCACGATTTATGACTCGAACCCCTGCCCGAACGGTGAGGAAACCTGCACGTTCACCAAAGGCGGAGAAGGATCGTTCACTTGCCCCGAAGGCGCAACGTGCACGATTACCACCGCCCCGCCACGAAACGCAAGCGATGTACTCACGAACATGCGTGTCACCGGCTCGCGACCGCCGTCGACCATGAATGTGTCCCTGCGGGCAGGCACGGGCGATGTGGTGATACTGCGTCCCGTCCCCACCGTCGATGGAGGCGTGGCGGCGCTGACAGCGTCGCAGCCGATTTCACTCATGGGGCCACCAGCTGCGAAATGCACACTGACACTTACCGGGAAGAAGAAAGTGAACCGCTCGGTCACTCTCGGAGCCAACGGTTCACTCAATGTGTCATACAACGGAGCACAGCTCACCGCACTCGCTCGCCAATTGGGTCTTCCCGCGAAATCCAAGACGAAGCCAACGATTACCGTGTCGACAACGTGCACGAGCGAATTGGGCATTACCCCCACACGAAGTCGCAGGATACAACTCGGCTAAGTCACACCGCTTAAGGCACGCCGGGCAGTGGCTGTTGGCGCGCCGAGCGTTAGAGGAATGCTTCGGTGGGCAGGTCGCGCTCGCCCGCCAACACTGCGGCGACGATTCGAGCCGCGACTGCGTCGGGAGCCAAACCCTCGGGCATCTTTGGCGCAACACCTGCGAGTGGTCGTGTGGCGAGCCCGGTTTCGGTGTGCGGTGGTCGGGCATCGATCACATCGATGCGACGACGACGTAACTCGCGAGCCGCTGCGGTCATCGCAGCCCATGCGGCCGCCTTCGACGCACTGTACGCCGCCATGCCGGCAACCGGCTGAGTGGCCACCACACCGGAGATATTGACGAAGAATCCACCGTCGTTCGTGTGGGCTGAACACTCCCGCAACATCACGATGGGCGCGATGGCGTTGACAGCGAAGAGTCGCGCCAACGTGGCATCGCCGAGATCGGAAATGTTGCCGAACCCCACGACGCCGGTTGCATTCACCACACCGTCGAACGGCGCCACCGATGCAAAAGCGGTACGCAGAGCTTCATGGTCGGTCACGTCGGCGAGCGCGTACTGTGAGACACTCGCTCCGTCGAGACGCGTATGATCACGCACGATTGCCGACACTCTCGCTCCGGCTGCGGCAAGATGCGCTGCGATGCGTGCCCCAAGGACACCCGTCGCACCAACCACGACGACATGTGCACCGTTGAGGTCGCGCGTCATGTCAGGCGCCCGTACGAACGTCACGAAGCGCAGCGAGCAACTGCGGGGTTCCCGCCACGATCGGGGAACGTCGCTCGGCGTGCTCGGTAACGATCAAACCTCGGCCCTGCACCTCGCCAACCACGGCTCCTGCTTCAAGACAGATGTGAACGCTTGCGAGATAGTCCCACACACCATGCGTCGCCATGTCCACCCAGCCATCGAGCGTTCCCTGCGCGACCATGCAAATATCCAGCGCAGCTGCACCGAGAGCACGAAACTGCGCCCACCCCGGATGCTTCTTGGGGACGCCTGACACTCCCACTACGGCCTCCGACATTCGTTCGCACGTCGAGGGAGAGATCCGTACGCCGTTGTGGAACGCACCACCGCCGGTCGTTGCCGTCCAGCGGTCGGTGTTGGTGAATTGATTCGCCACCAGCGAAGCACGATGGCCACCGGCATCGACTGCAGCCAGTGCGGTGGCATACCACGGCACACGACGGCTTGCGTTGGTGGAGCCATCGAGCGGATCCATCACCACGATGATGGAGTCGTCATTCCACTCCCCCGTACGTCCACTCTCCTCCGACAACACCGCGCACCCTGCACCGTGCAGCACTTCGAGTGCTGCCGCGTCGGTTCGCAGATCGACGGAGTACTGCGTGGGACGCTTTCCGGAGAGGCCCCAATCCGTGTTGCTGGAAAGCACCGCATAAGCGGCATCGGCAACCTCGTGCAACACACGGAGGATGTCGTCGTTGGATGATGCAGTGGAGAGCTTCGTCATGCGAACCGATCAGCGTTCGTCGCGAACGAACGGCTGGCCGAGCATTTTCGGTGCGCCAAGCAAGCGGCGCGCTCGTGGAGTGGACAGCGCCACCAACACCGCCAAGGTGATGAGGTACGGGAACATCGCCACGATGGTAGGCGGCAAGATGCGAATTTGCTCGGCTTGCAACGTGAACGGCACCTGCAGCGAGAAGCCGAAAAGCACCGCACCGCCGATTGCCCGCAGCGGCCGCCACGATGCAAACACCACGAGGGCCAACGCAATCCACCCGATGCCGTTGGTGGTGGCCGACTGATTCCACGCTGCTGAACGAGCGAACATGTACCACGCTCCGGCAAACGTCATGAGTGCGCCACCCACCACCGTGTGTGCCCAGCGAATGCGTGCCACCGAACCGCCTTGGGCGTCCACCGTTGCGGGAGCATCACCCGTGGCACGAAGGAGCAACCCCGGCCGCGTGCGATGCATATAAAAGGACGCAGCCGCCACCAGCGCCCACGTGAGATACGTGAAGAGGTCGTGCCCGAACACCACCGGACCAAAGAACGGAATGTCGGAGAGTGCCCCGAAGTCGATTGGCCGAATCAACACGGGCAATGGATCGCCCTCGATTGGTTTACCGATGAACTGCGACAGACCGGTCGCAAAGATGACCATCGCCAGGCCCGACACGATTTGATTCGCTCGCAACCCCACCGTGAGCGCTGCATGCACCGACGAGAGCACCACGCCAACCAGCACCGCCACGAACAAGGCCAGCCACAAGTTGCCGCTCGAGTCGGCAACCAGGAAGCCCGTGACCGCTCCCATCAACAACATGCCCTCGACGCCAAGATTGATCACACCACTGCGCTCGGTGAGAATCGCCCCCAATGACGCCAAGATCAGCGTGGTGGCGATGCTGATTGCATCGGCGAACGTGAGCAGCCAAATGTTGGAGTTCACGTCGCCACCTTGAACATCGAGGTCTTCATGTCGTCGCCACCTGCACCCGCGTGATGGTGATCTTGTTGCGCCGGAACAACTCGCCGCCCAGGGCGAACAACAGCACCGCGCCCTGCAACACCACTGCGATGGCGATCGGAACCGGATCGTTGGAGATCTGCAGCGCGTTGCCGCCCGTGCGGAGACCTGCGAACAACACCGCCGCCACGATCACGGCGATGAAGTTGTATCGAGCCAAGGCAGCAACCACGATGCCGGCGTAACCCAGACCCACTTGCAGCAAACCGGGATCGACCTTGCCGGCTGGTCCCACCACATACATGGCGCCACCAACACCGGCCAGCGCACCAGAGATGAGGAGTACCGACGACTGCAACCATGCCGAGTTCATGCCGGCATACCGAGCGGTGTTGGGCGAGTCGGCATAGACCGCGGTTTCGTATCCGTAATTCGACACGCGCATGAGCCAGAACAGAACGACCGCGAGGATCACCGCGATGAAGAACGTCGGATACGTATTGGTGACCTTGTCGGTGAAGAACGAGATTGGAGAGAGCCGGGCGCTGTCGGCAACGAGCCGACCTTGCGGAAACGACGTGGTGGGGTCACGGAAGAACCCCGTCGAACCAAAGATGAGGTAGTTCAACAAGTTGAGCGCCACGTAGTTGAGCAGCAAGGTGCTGACGATCTCACTCGTGCCGAGGCGCGCCCGCAGCAATGCCGGGAGGGCAATCCACGCGGCACCGGTCGCCGCACCGACGAGGAGCACGACGGGAACCGCAATGACCTGTGGGAAGGAGTCGGCGATCGCAATACCCGCCCATGCACCACCGATCATGCCGAGGTACATCTGACCTTCCTGCCCGATGCTGTACAGGTTCATCCGAAAGGCGAACGCTGCAGCCAGCCCCGTGCAGATGAGTGGCGTGGCGAGCCCCAACGTGTCGGTGATGCCGTAGAAGCTGGTGTAACCGTTGTCGATCAGATCCAGGTACGTGCCGATTGGCGAGTGTCCCGTGGCAGCAAGAAATACGCCACCCACCACCAAGGCAAAGAACACGGAGAACACCGGCACCAAGAACAACAGCGACCGCGGCGTGCTCAGGCGCTGCTCCATTCGGATACGCCGACCAAGGATGATCATGCGATGCCCGCCATTGCCCGCCCCACACGATCGAGGTCGGCGTCGTTCCCGGATTGCTCGAGGGTGATGTGACCCCGGTACAACACCATGACTCGGTCGGCAAGGGTCATCACCTCGTCGAGGTCTTCGCTGATCATGAGGATCGCCTTTCCAGCATCCCGTGCTTCGTCGAGCAATGCATGCACGGCCTCCACCGCCCCGACATCGAGTCCTCTCGTCGGCGAGCACACCACCAGCACACGCGCACCACTGACGGCGAACAACTCGCGCGCAAGTAACACCTTCTGTGAATTTCCACCCGACAACTTTCGGGTTGGCGTGAGCGGACCGGGTGTTTTGATTTCCAGTTGCTTGATGAACTGCTCGGACTCCACCAATGCCGACTTCCGGTCGACCAGGAACCCGCGCTCACGCGTGAGCACCATGTTGTCGACGATCGACAATGAAGGTGCAAGTCCGGTGCCGAGGCGATCTTCCGGCACGTAGGCCAACCCTGCACGGCGTGCACCGAGTGCGCCACTCCTGGCCGTTGGCGTGCCACATACCGTCACGTTGCCTTGCTGGGGAGTTTGCAGCCCGGCCACCACTTCGGCAAGGTCGCGCTGCCCGTTTCCGGCTACGCCCGCCACACCGACGATTTCGCCAGCCCGCACATCCAAGTTGATGTCGGAGAGAATCTCCACCCCATCACGCTCGAGATGCACTTGTGATATCGAGAGCAACACGTCGCTCGTCGGCGACTTTGCGCGTCGCGGCACGATGTTGATTTCGCGACCCACCATCAACTCGGCCAATTTGCGTACGTCGGCCTCGCCGCGGCGAACCGAACCGGTGACCCTTCCACCACGCATCACGGTGATGCGATCGGAGATGTCCACCACCTCGCCGAGTTTGTGGCTGACGAACACCACCGACTTGCCCGTGTGCGTCATTGCGCGAACGGTGACGAAGAGCTTCTCCACCTCGGGTGGTGCCAGCAACGCAGTGGGCTCGTCCAGCAACAGCACTTCGGCGCCTTGATACAAGGCCTTGACGATCTCCACTCGTTGACGCTCGCCAGCGGACAACTCGCCCACCACTGCGCGGGGATCGAGTGGCAACCCGAATTCCTGCGTGATGGCGGCGACCTTCTCCTCGATGTCGTTGGTGGCCAGAACGAACGACAACGACTTGTGCCCAAGCACCACGTTTTCGGCCACCGTGAATCGATCCACGAGACGGAAGTGCTGGTGCACCATGGCGATGCCGTGGGCCAGCCCATCGCGAGGACTGTTGAGACGAATCTCGGTTCCATTGCGAAACACTTGACCTTCCTCGGGGCGGTACAACCCGCAGAGCACTGACGCGAGCGTGCTCTTCCCAGCACCGTTCTCGCCCAGCAACGTGTGCACCTCGCCACGAGCAAGATCGAAGTTCACTGCGTCGTTTGCCACCACTCCGGGGAAGCGCTTCGTGACGGCTCGGGCTTGGAGTGCGGGCTGAACCGTGGTGCTCGAGCCGGCAGCTGCCGCAACATTCGTCACAGGAGGCAAGTTTGCCACAAACGATGAAGCACACACCCGCGTGACGTCGTACGTGGTGGATCGCGAAGCTACGGCACGCCTCAAATAGCGAAGCGCCCACCCCGCCGAAGCGAGGTGGGCGCCGTATCGCCAATTACCGAAGTGATCAGCCCTTTGCGGAGCCGATGACTCCTTCGACCAAGTACGACTGGCCGAGCAAGTCACCAAGCGAAGCGCTGGCGCCTGCTGCGATGACTTCATTGCCTTCGTTGTCGTTGATTGGACCAGTGAATGGCAGGAGCGAACCATCGATGATGGCCGCTGCCTTCTCGGCGATGAGGTCTTGCGTCTCTTGCGACACGCTCGAGCCGTAGGTGCCGAGGGTGATCATGCCGTCAGCCATGTTGCCGTAGTACGGGGAGTTGTCGCAGGTGCCTGCAGCAACGTCCTTGCCCAACTTCACGTAGTGCGGTCCCCAGTTCCATACCGGGCCGGTGAGCCAGGTGTCGGGGAAATCCGCTGCACGCACGTCGGAGTTGTAGCCAACCCACTTGGCGCCTGCTTCCTTGGCGGCTTCACCGGTTGCGGACGAGTCCTGGTGCATACCCAACACGTCGGCGCCGGCAGCCAACAATGACTCAGCAGCTTCCTTTTCCTTCGCTGGGTCGTACCAGGTGGAGGTCCAGGCAACTTGCACCGTTGCATCCGGGTTCACCGAACGAGCGCCCAAGGTGAAGGCGTTGATACCGCGCAACACTTCCGGGATGGGGAACGCGGCAACGTAACCGAGCTTGCCACTCTCGCTCGATGCAGCAGCGGCGATACCGGAGAGGTAACGCGCTTCTTCCATCGCGCCGAAGTAGTTGCCCATGTTGTCGGCGTTCTTGTAACCCGACGCGTGCTGGAAGCACACATCCGGGTACTTCGCGGCAACTTCGAGCATTGGATCCATGTAGCCGAACGAGGTTCCCAAGATCAGGTTGTAACCATCGCGCGCGAGCTTGTCGAACACGGCGGTGGCTTCTGCACCTTCAGGGATGAGTTCGAGTCGAGTTACCTCGATGCCGAGCTGCTCTTCCATGTAGGCGATGCCCTGGTCGTGCATGTAGCTCCAACCCAAGTCGCCTGGCGTGGTGATGTACACCACTGCGGCCTTCACCATGCTGTAATCCTCGGCTGGTGCCGTGGTTTCTTCAGTGGCTGCTTCGGTTTCTTCGGTGACTTCTTCGGCTGCGTCATCGCCACCGCATGCTGCGGCAACGATCATCGCTGCTGCAGCAAATGCTGCTGCGATTACCTTTCGTCGTTTCATTCGTGCTCCCCTTTTTGGTGTGTGAGTGGTACGCCGTGCGGCGCGTGCTCAGAATAACACGCATGCAATTTGCCAAGACCCTGCGAAACGCAAGTTGTACGAAAAATCAGTTTTGGAGCGACTCGAGGTGAATTACCCCATCCGGAAGCCACGTTCGTCGGCGCAACCTCGGTTTTGCAGCCATCGCTGGGCCTCCACCGCCCGACGCTTAGTGTTTTACCTGTGAAATCGGCGTTGCGCGGTCTGGTCGACGAGTCGGTCACCATCATCCGCGAGGTGGCCGCGGAGTTCGAACGCCCCGTCATGCTGTTTTCGGGCGGGAAGGACTCCGTGGTCATGCTGCACCTCGCGGTACGGGCCTTTGCCCCTGCCCGGGTGCCGTTTCCGGTGATGCACATCGACACCGGACACAACTTCCACGAGGTCATCGAGTTTCGCGACCGTACCGTGGCCGAATTGGACGTCCAACTCATTGTCGGGTCGGTACAGGCATCCATCGATGCCGGTCGGATCCAAGACGTCACCGGGCCACGCGCCAGCCGCAACCCCCTCCAGACCGTCACCCTGCTCGACTCCATCGCCGAGCACAAGTTCGACGCCGTGTTCGGTGGTGCCCGCCGCGACGAGGAGCGAGCCCGTGCCAAGGAACGCGTCTATTCCTTCCGCGACTCCTTCGGCCAGTGGGACCCCAAGACGCAGCGCCCGGAGTTGTGGGGTATCTACAACGGCCGCCACAAGCCGGGCGAACACTTCCGCATCTTTCCGTTATCCAACTGGACCGAACTCGACATCTGGCGCTTCGTGGAGGAATACGACATTCCCCTCCCGAGCATCTACTTCGCGCATCGTCGACGAGTCTTCCGCCGCGACGGCATGTGGATGGCCGAGTCGCCGTTTCTCTCGCCTGACGCCGACGAACAGGTGAGTGAACAGATGGTGCGCTTCCGCACCGTTGGCGATGCGACATGCACGGCCGCCATCGAGTCGACCGCAACCACGTTGGAACAGATCATCGCCGAGACTGCGGCCGCGCGCGTGACCGAACGTGGTGCAACCCGCGCCGACGACCGCATCAGCGAAGCCGGCATGGAAGACCGCAAGAAGCAGGGATACTTCTAAATGATCGGTTGCACGGGAGCACGGGACTGATGGAGCGTCTCCGCTTTGCCACGGTGGGTTCGGTGGACGACGGCAAGTCGACGCTGATCGGACGACTGCTGTACGACTCCAAGAGCATCTTCGAGGATCAACTCGAACACATCGAAAACGTGAGCAAGCGACGCGGTACCGACTACGTGGACTTGTCATTGCTCACCGACGGCCTGCGTGCCGAGCGTGAGCAAGGCATCACCATCGATGTGGCATACCGCTACTTCGCAACACCCAAGCGCAGCTTCATCATCGCCGACTGCCCCGGCCACATCCAATACACGCGCAACATGATCACCGGCGCATCGAACGTCGATTTGGCCATCGTGCTGGTGGATGCACGAACCGGAATCGTCGAGCAAACACGTCGCCACAGTTTGCTGGCGTCACTGCTGGGCGTGCCGCACTTGGTGATCTGCGTCAACAAGATGGATTTGGTGGAGTGGTCACCAGAGGTATTCCACCGCATTCGCGACGAATTCGAGGAGTTTGCCTCGCGACTCTCGCTTCGCGACGTCACGTTCCTTCCGATCAGCGCACTGCAAGGTGACAACGTGGTGAGCCGTTCCCCCAACCTGACGTGGTTCGAAGGCCCAACGCTGCTGCATCATTTGGAGAACGTGTACACCGCCAGCGACGACAACCGGGTGGATGCGCGTTTCCCCGTGCAGTACGTGATTCGCCCGCAACGCGCCGAGCACCACGACTACCGCGGTTATGCCGGACGAGTGGCTGGTGGCGTGTTCCGCGTTGGCGACGATGTCATGGTGCTGCCGTCGGGGCTCACCACCACCATTACGGGAATCGACTCCCCCAACGGTCCGCTCACCCAGGCCGAGCCTGGAAACTCCGCAACCTTGCTGTTGGCTGATGATCTCTCCATCGCACGTGGCGACATGATTTGCCGTCCGAACAACCGCCCGCGCCAGTCTCAATCGCTGGAAGCCATGTTGTGCTGGATGGACGACGCCGCACCGTTGCAACCCGACCGCATTTACGCAATCAAGCACACCACCAAGTTGGCGCGAGCCAAGGTAACCAACGTGTTGTATCGATTGAACATCTCCACCTTGCATCGCGAGACCGATGTTCGCAGCTTGGCGTTGAACGAGATTGGCCGCGTGGAACTCCACACCACCGCACCGTTGTTCTACGACGACTACCACGCCAA
>JBBANV010000030.1:7779-13697 GCA_040401775.1 Ilumatobacteraceae bacterium | reverse complement strand
GGCATGTTGACGCAGGAACAAATCAAAGCCGTCGTGGAATACGTGCGAGGGTTGTGATGCATTTGTTGTCGATGTTGGCCATCAATTGGCAACCGCAATTGCGCGGTTATGTGGTGGTGTTGATTTCCGTCGTGGTGTTGATTGGTGGTACGTATCTCGTGGTGGGCACCAACATGGGTGCACGACTCGGTTTCCTCGTGGTGCTTGCCGGATTGTTCGGCTGGATGGTGGCGATGGGCATCATTTGGTGGACGTACGGAATTGGATTGAAGGGTCGCGAACCCTCGTGGAAACCTGCGGAACCGGCGACCATCGTCCGTGATGGTGAGTTGTTGCAGCAGGTGGAGATCCTCGAACAGCCACTCAAGTTGACGGGTACAGCCCAGGAGAATGCCGATGCAGTCGCCAGTGCTCTCGTTGAGGAAGGCTGGCGTCTGTTGGATGAAGCCGATCCGCAACGCGGACAGGCAGTCGCATCGTCGGACGAAATTCTGATCAACCAGGCTGACGAATTTGCCGCAGGTGAGTTCTTGTCAGTGGCCGTTTTTGATCGTGGCGGAGAACGCTGGCCCAAGATCAACGATGCTCTGGACTTCGTGGCGTTCTTCCACGAGCCTCGATATGCCCTGGTGGAGGTTGCACCCGTGGTTCCCCAGCGCGTGGAGCCCGGTCGTGCACCGGCACGCCCCAAGATCGACGAGTCGCAAAATCGTCGGTACGTGTACATGATCCGCGATCTTGGCAACAAGCGTCAGCCTGCGATGTTGATCACATTGGGGTCGCTCGTGATATTCATCATTTTGTGTTGGCTGCTGCATCGTCGCGATTTGATGTTGCGCGAGAATCTCGCAGCAGCGCACGAGCTCGAGAAAGTCTGAGCCCTTCGGGCGAATCGGCGATGAGTCAATACCTGCCAATCGTCGTTTTGACGGTGCTCGCAGTGGTGTTCGGATTGCTGAGTCTGGTTGCCTCGAAGTTGTTGGCGCCACGCCGGCCAAATACCGCCAAGGATGCGCCGTATGAGTGTGGCATCGTGCCGAGCCGGGAATCGCCCGAGCGATTCCCCGTGTCGTTCTACATCGTGGCGATGCTGTTCATCATGTTCGACATCGAAATCATTTTCGCGTATCCGTACGCAGTCGCACACGAGGCATTGGGCGCATTCGGATTCTGGGAGATGTTCGCATTCAGCGCCGTGTTCTTCGTGGCATTCGTGTACGTGGTGGCGCGAGGCGCCTTGGCGTGGGGGCCCCTCAAGAAGGAGCTCCCCGTTGCGGATGTGAATGCCGCTCCCGTTGCCGGCGCAGGTATCAAGATCGTCGGGTTGGATGGTCGTTCGGCGCCGGCTGATTATCAGGTGGGTGCAGCATGAGCGCGGTCCGTGACGTGCTCGACAACGGATTGGGTGGCATCAAGCACAATTTCCTGACGGGCCGAATCGAAGATTTGGTGCAGTGGTCGCGTTCGCGTTCGAGCTGGGGAGCCACGTTCGGATTGGCGTGTTGCGCCATCGAGATGATGGGGACCGGTGCTCCGCACTACGACCTGGCACGTTTCGGAATGGAAGTGTTCCGCGCATCCCCACGTCAGGCCGACATCATGATCGTGGCCGGGCGCGTCAGCCAGAAGATGGCACCGGTGTTGCGACAGGTGTACGACCAGATGATGGAACCCAAGTGGGTGATCTCCATGGGCGTGTGTGCATCGAGTGGCGGAATGTTCAACAACTACGCCATCGTGCAGGGCGTCGATCAAGTGGTGCCGGTGGACGTGTATGCACCGGGTTGCCCACCAACACCAGAGACACTCATTCATGCAATCGAAACCCTGCACCAATTGATTGAAGACGGCGAGATCATGCATCGTCGTGCCGCAACGGGTGCCGGCGCCAACGTGCACATTCAGGAGATTCCTGCCGGAATCACCACACCGGTAACGCTGGAGCGCCGCTGAGCCATGACCGATTCACGTGGACAGTCGGTGATGTTCGTAACTGCGTCCGACTACGTCTCCACGATCACCAAGTTGTACACCGACGGTTTCAGCATGTGCGTGGATCTCACCGCAGTCGACTATTTGCTGCACGGTGGCCGGAGCGTGCCCAGTGACGTGGTGGCCCAACGCTTCGAGGTAGTGGTGAATCTCCTCTCGATATCGAAGCGTGAGCGCATGCGGGTGCGTTTACAGGTTGCCGAAGGAGAGTCGGTTCCCTCACTATTCGATATTCACCCCAGTACCGAAGCCATGGAACGCGAAGTATTCGACATGTTCGGAATCGTCTTCGATGGTCATCCCGACCTCACACGCATTCTCATGCCCGAGGACTGGGACGGGCACCCATTGCGCAAGGACTACTCACAGGGTCGCATACCCGTGCAGTTCAAGGGTGCAGCTTCATGACCACACTCGATCAGCGATCCGCGAACGATGCTGTGAGCGACTCGGCTAACGCGGCAGTCACGTCGGCTGGTGCCGCTACCGGTGAGGGCGGTCAAGAACTTCGGTCACGTGCGGATATCTCGCAAAAGGCGTTGATGCGCGAGGCCGGTGCGGTTCTGCGCATGAGCGAGTCGGCGGCAGCCGCTCTCGCCGACGTTGCCACCGATGTTGGCGAAGACCAGTCGATGATCATCAACATGGGCCCCCAGCACCCAAGCACCCACGGAGTGTTGCGGTTGATGCTGGAGCTGCAGGGCGAAACGGTGTTGCGTTGCAAACCGGTCATCGGATACCTGCACACCGGCATGGAAAAAACGGGTGAGTCACTCACGTACATGCAGGGCGGCACCAACGTGACGCGCATGGACTACTTGTCGCCGCTCAACAACGAGTTGGTGTTCTCGATGGCGACCGAGAAGTTGCTCGGTATCGATGGCGACATTCCCGAGCGTGCCCAATGGATGCGAATGTTGCTCTCGGAACTCAACCGCATGAGCAGCCACCTGTTGTTCATGGCCACGAACGGAATGGACCTCGGTGCAGTGTCGATGATGCTGTACGGCTGGCGCGAGCGCGAAGAAGTGTTGCGCTTCTTCCAGAAGGTCACCGGACTGCGCATGAATCACAACTTCATTCGTCCCGGCGGATTGGCGGCCGACCTGCCGGCTGGTTGGCGTGACGACGTGCTGCACCTCTTGGACATGTTGCCCGACCGATTGGCGGAGTACGAGGTGCTGATGACGGGTCAGCCGATTTGGCGTGAGCGCTTGCAGGGAGTCGGTGTCATCACCCAGAGCGAAGCAATTGCGTTGGCAGCCACCGGTCCGATCCTGCGCTCCACCGGCGTGGCGTGGGACCTGCGAAAGGACATGCCGTACCTCAAGTACCGCGATGTCGACTTCGATGTTGTTGTCGGTATGCATGGTGACGCATACGACCGCTATGCCATTCGATTGCAGGAGATTCGCGAGTCGATGCGAATCGTGCGACAGATTCTCGACAAGATGCCATCGGGTGACTATCGAATCCAGAACAAGAAGGTCACTCCGCCACCGCGTGGTCGCATCGATGAGTCGATGGAAGCACTCATCCACCACTTCAAGATCTTCACCGAGGGTTTCAAGGTTCCCGAAGGCGAGGTCTACGTGGCCATCGAGTCACCACGCGGCGAGATCGGTTGCTACATCGCCAGCGACGGTTCTTCGGTGCCGTATCGCATGCACGTGCGTGCACCAAGTTTCGTGAACGTGCAGTGCCTCCCGCACATGATGCGAGGCGGGCTGGTCGCCGATGCCGTGGCCGTCATTTCTTCGATCGACCCCGTTCTTGGAGAGGTGGACCGATGAGTCGCCTCACCGACGAACGCGTCGTTACCGCAAAGGAAATCATTGCCCGATTCCCGCGCAAGAAGTCGGCACTCATTCCGTTGCTGCATCTTGCCCAGGAGCAGGATGGCTACGTGGCACAAGATGCGATGGTGCATATCGCCGAATTGTTGGATCTCGCCCCGGCCGAGGTGTACGGCACCGCCAGCTTCTATGAGATGTTCAAGTTCCATCCGGTCGGCAAGTACTGCATCAACATCTGCACCAACATCTCCTGCCAATTGGTGGGTGCATGGAACCTTCTGCACCACGCCGAAGAACGCCTCGGCATCAAGTCGGGTGGCACCACCGAAGATGGCAAGTTCACCATCGAGGATGTCGAGTGCATTGCGGCCTGCACCGAAGCACCAGCGCTCCAGGTGAACTATCGCTACCGATACAAGGTGACCCCGGAATCGTTCGACGCTCTGATCGATGAATTGGAGAGCGGCAAGTTGACCGACGAAGTCCCACCACACGGCACGCTCGCTGCGGTGCGCCAAACCACCACGCAAGCGTGGAGCAATCGGGGAGTGGAAGAGCAAGCACAGGTGGATGCCCGATGAGCGTTCCAACGGGTCCACGCATCATCACGTCGCGCTTCGACGTTGCCGACGGGCATACCTACGCCGGTTACGTTCGCACCGGTGGCTACGTGTCATTGCGCAAGGCCGTGAGCAGCATGACGCCGCAACAAGTGCACGACGAAGTGAAGGCGGCAGAGATTCAGGGCCGTGGCGGCGCCGGTTTCCCTGCGGGCACCAAGTGGGGATTCCTGCCGGCGGGTGTCCACCCGCGATATCTGGTGATCAACGGTGACGAAAGCGAACCCGGCACCTACAAGGATCGCCTGCTCATGGAGCGCGACCCACACCAGTTGATCGAAGGCATCGTCATTGCGTGCTACGCGCTGAATGCGTCGCAAGCATTCCTCTACGTGCGCGGCGAAATGGCCCATGCGCAGGAACGTTTGGCCCAGGCGCTGAATGATGCATATGCCAACAACATGGTGGGCAAGAACATCTGTGGCAGCAACTTCTCCGTGGACATCACGCTCACGTGGGGTGCTGGTGCCTACATCGTGGGTGAGGAAACCGCATTGATCGAGAGCCTCGAGGGCGAGCGTGGCATGCCACGTTTGAAGCCACCGTTCTTCCCCGCAGTGAAGGGGTTGTACATGCAGCCCACCATCGTGAACAACGTCGAAACCCTCGCCAATGTTCCCTACATCGTGGGCAAGGGTGGCGGCGATTTCAAGGCGATCGGTGCTCCGACATCCACCGGGATGCGAATGTTTGCGGTCAGTGGACACGTGAACAAACCCGGTGTGTTCGAAGTACCCAATGGTGTCACCACCTTCCGCATGTTGTTCGAAGCCCCGGAGTACTGCGGCGGCATTCGCAACGGTGGGTCGATCAAGGCGTTCATCCCCGGTGGCGCATCGGCGATGTGGTTTTTCCCTGAACACCTGGACATGGCGCTCGACAAGCCGACCGTTGACAAGGCAGGATCGATGCTTGGCTCCGGCGCAATCGTGGCGATGGATCAGACCACCGACATGGTGGCGGCGTGCTGGCGCATCGTTCGGTTCTTTGCTCGTGAGTCGTGCGGTAAGTGCACGCCATGTCGTGAGGGAACCACGTGGTTGGAACGTGTGTTGAAGCGAATGTTGGATGGTCACGGTCGTCCCGAGGACATAGACCTGCTGTTCGAAGTGAGCGAAAGCATCAGCCCGGGTATCGCATGGCCGCCCCGTCAAACCACCATCTGTCCGCTCGGTCCCTCGGCGGTGTCACCAATTGCCTCCGCGGTTCGCCGCTTCCGCCACGAATTCGAGCACTACATCGAGCACGGTCGCCCAATCGACGGCGTCGAGTCACCTTTTGTCACACGCCTTGCGAGCCACGCGTAAACGATCATGACCGACACCACCGCTCCAAAAACCACCGTCAGTCTCACGGTGGACGGTCGCGCCGTCGAGGCCAAGCCTGGCGAGTTGCTCATCACGGCATGCGAGCAGTCCGGCTCATTCGTTCCGCACTTTTGTTACCACCCGCGCATGTCGCCGGTAGGCATGTGTCGACAGTGCATCGTCGAGGTGGAAGGCCCCCGCGG
>JBBANV010000030.1:0-7679 GCA_040401775.1 Ilumatobacteraceae bacterium | reverse complement strand
AGTAGTCGCGACGAGCTGGTGCGATACCAGGGTGTCGACATCGAATCGGTCAACTGGGGTTGGCTGTGCGACCGCGGTCGCTTCAATTTCGAATCGGTCAACTCCAAGAACCGTGTGCATGCACCGTTGATGCGAAAAGATGGCGCACTCGCCGAAACAACGTGGTCGAACGCGCTCGATGCCGCCGGACGAATCCTGCGCACGGTGTTAAACGACAAGGGTCCGGATGCCGTCGGCATCATTGGCGGGGCGCGGGGAACCAACGAGGATGCATACGCATGGGCGAAGTTGGCCGACATCCTCGGCATCACCGCACGCGATGCTCAGTTGGGCGATGGATTGCCCGCCGAGGTGTTCGCACTTCCGCAGGCAACGATTGCCGAGACGTGTGCGTCGGCCACCGTGATCTTGCTGGCACCGGATCTGAAGGAAGAATTGCCGGTGCTGTACCTACGATTGCGCGATGCAGCGGAGAAGCGAACCACGCGAATCATCGAGGTGTCACCTCGCGCAACGGGCTTGAGCAAGTATGCATGGAAGTCGGTGCGCCACGACCCGGGCGACCAGCCACGTGTAGTGAGCGAGTTGCTCTCCACGCCGGAAATTGCAGAACAATTGTCGCGTGGCGCCGTGACCGTGGTGATGGGTCGGGGGAACCTGGCCGAGTCGCCCGAGTTCACACTGTTGGCCACGGGTTCCGTGTTGGCCGCAGCACCTGCGGCGCGAGTGTTGCCCGTGGTTCGCCGTGGCAACGTGCGTGGTGCGGTAACTGCAGGATTGACGCCACAACGACCGGACGCCGACACCAACGCAATTCTTTCGGCAGCTGCAGCAGGAAAAGTGGAATGCCTCGTGCTGGTCGGCGCCGACCCGATGAGCGACGTGCCTGACGCAGACCTTGTAAGGCGAGCGTTCGCATCGGTGAAGCATGTGATTGCAGTCGACACTTTCGTGACCGAATCGGCGCGCTACGCCGAAGTGCTGTTGCCAGCCTCGGCCTACGGAGAAAAGGTGGGGACTACCACCAACTGTGAAGGCCGTGTCAGTGATGTTGCACAAAAAATCACTACTGCTGGCACAGCACGACCCGACTGGATGATTGCAGCCGAGCTCGCACTCGAGCTTGGAGTGGACTTGGGGATCTCCTCGTACGGCGAGTTGCACGATGCCATGACCACCTCCGTGGCGGCGTTCGTGCCGGCAGCAGAGGCAAAGGCGGTTCGTGGCGAAGGAGTGGTGGTGGCACACCCAACGCCGGTTCGCATTGCCGCGGCACCTCGTTCGGCCGCACCTCGATTGACGCACCAGTTCCGCTTGCATGTGGCGCGCGTGATGTACGACCGCGCAGTTTCCACCAGCGAGAGTCCATCACTTGCTCCGCTTGCTCGTGAGGCAGCGGTGCACATGAACTCCGGCGATGCGCAACGACTCGGTGTTCGTGAAGGTGCAGATGTCCGTTTGGCCGCCAATGGTTTGGCCGTGGTGTTGCCGCTGATCGTCGACGACGCGGTATCTCGCGGTGTCGTTTTCGTGCCGTTCAATCAACACGGCAGCGATGTACGTCAGTTGATTCGCCACGATGCGCCGGTGACCGATGTCGTGGTGGAGGTGATTTGATGTTGGCCCTCGACCCGATGCTGGAAGGCGAGGTGTTGTGGACGCCACTACTCATCGTGGTGCTGAAGGTGCTGGTCGTGTTCGTGGTGGGACTCGTGGCCACCATGCTCATGGTGTGGTTTGAGCGCAAGGTCATCGCCGGAATGCAAAATCGCATCGGGCCCAACAAAGCCGGTCCGTTCGGGCTGCTGCAGACACTGGCCGACGGAATCAAGTTGTTCTTCAAGGAAGACCTTCTGCCGCATCGTTCGGACAAGTTCGTGTTCGCGCTTGCCCCGTTTCTTTCCTTCGTCCCGGCGTTCTTGTCGTTCGCAATCATTCCGCTTGGGGGCGACTATCGCGATGGCAACGACGGCATCGTCACCTGGTTCGGTGTCGAAACGCGCGTGCAACTCGCCGATCCACACATCGGCGTGTTGTTTGCACTCGCCATTTCGTCCATCGCCGTATACGGCATCATGCTGGCCGGGTGGTCGAGTGGTTCGAAGTATCCGTTGCTCGGTTCGGTGCGCGCGTCGGCGCAAATGGTGAGCTATGAAGCTGCCCTCGGATTGTCGCTCGCATCGGTGATTCTCATCTCGGGCACGTTGTCGACGAGTGGCATCGTGGCAGGGCAGTCGACCTTGACCGACTGGAACGTCGTGGCCACCGGCATCGTGCCGTTCATCATCTTCCTCATCGCTGCGACTGCCGAACTCAACCGTCCGCCGTTTGACTTGGTGGAAGCCGAGCAGGAATTGGTGGGAGGCTTCAACACCGAGTACTCGTCGATTCGCTTTGCGTTGTTCTATCTCGCAGAGTTCATGAACACGGTGACCATGTCGGCGATGATCGTCACGTTGTTCTTCGGTGGCCCGCAACCGATTTCATACGGGGGCGTCACGCTGGACATCCCGTTGATTCCGAACGGATTGGAAGGCACGGTGTGGCTGCTCGGCAAGGTGTTGGTGTTCCTGTACGTGTACGTCTGGTTCCGTGCCACGCTGCCGCGTTTGCGTTATGACCAATTGATGGACCTGGGCTGGAAGGTATTGATTCCCGGTTCGTTGGCATGGTTCATGCTGTTGGCCGTGCAACGCCTGGCCCGCAACGAAGGATGGAACGTGTTCACCACCACTGCCGCCGCGGTGATTGCACTCGGTGTGTGTTACGCGTTGCTACAGGCCGCGTTCACCGTCAGCAACAAGACACGCGAACGCGAAGGAGCTCAGTTCTAGATGGGCTATCTCGGCGGCTTTCTCGTTACGTTTCGTCAACACGGTCGCAAGAACCGTGTCACTACCCAGTACTCCGGTGGTCGTTTGTTCAAGCGCAAGAAGCGCAACGCAACAACGATGGACGAGAAGATCGACAAGCCGGAGCGTCTGCATGGTCGGCACGTACTCAACCGTTACGAAGACGGCATGGAGAAGTGCATTGGATGCGAACTTTGTGCGGCAGTGTGCCCGGCCAAGTGCATCCATGTGCGGGGCGCCGACAATGATCCCGACAACCCCACCTCGCCCGGCGAACGCTTCGGTTGGATCTACGAGATCAACTACTTGCGTTGCATCCACTGTGATCTGTGCGTGGAGGCATGCCCCACCGAGGCCATCACCGAGACGAAGTTGTTCGAATTCTCGTTCACCAACCGCAAGGATGCGATCTACACCAAGAACGAATTGCTCGTCGGTGACGACGGCAAGCCACAGCATCTGCCTTGGGAAGACTGGCGGCCTGGGGAGGATCAACACACCTCTGCATGGATGCGAGCAACGGCACCGGCAGGTGACGCGTCGTTCGTCGGCGTGGTGTCGTGGGCCGGTGAACGTGGCTATGGCGTACGACAGGCCGAAGCGACTCAGGCACAAGCCGATGCTTCGGCTGATGAGTCATCCGACTCCGACGCGAGCGTGAAGCGCTGATGGAACTCGTTGTCTTCGTTCTGGCGAGTGCGATGATGCTCGTCGGGGCACTGGGTGTGATCACACGCAGCAACCCCGTGCATGCGGCACTCTCGTTGGTGCTCACACTGTTCGGAGTCGCAGTGCACTTCGTTGCATTGGAGGCGTACTTCTTGGCTGCCGTCCAGATCATCGTGTATGCGGGCGCAATCGTGGTGCTGTTTCTCTTCGTCATCATGCTGCTGGGTGTGGACAAGGCGGAGAATCTCAGCACCGAGCCTCTCGTTGCCCAGCGATGGTTGGCGGGAGTCGCCGGTCTCGGGCTGCTCGGTCTCTTGGTGGTTGCGGTCTCGCGTGGTGTCGATGTCCTCACCACTCGCTCGGAGGGTCTCGACACCTCAGCAGACGGCGCGAGTGGTGATGCCAACATTCAACAACTTGCACGATCGGTGTTCGGTGACTACGTGGTGGCATTCGAACTCACGTCGGTGCTGTTGGTGGTTGCAGTCGTGGGCACCGTGATGCTGGCGAGACGCCGCGTGGCAGGAGAGGCGTGATGCCCGAGCCAACGACGCTTTCCTACTTGATCGTTGCCGCGCTGTTGTTCGTCATCGGAACGGTCGGTGTGATGGTGCGTCGAAATCCGTTGATCATGTTCATGTGCATCGAATTGATGTTGAATGCCGTGAATCTTTCGTTCGTTGCCTTGGCCCGAGAACTCACCGACATCGACGGCCAAACCATCGTGTTCTTCGTCTTGGTGGTGGCAGCGGCAGAAGTTGTGGTGGGCCTCGGCATCATCGTGGCAATCATGCGTAATCGCTCTTCACTTACGGCTGACGACATGGCGGAGCTGAAGGGCTAACGAAATGGTCGATCTCGTCTGGCTGGTGCCCTTCTTGCCGCTCGTCGGAGGAGTGGTGCTCATGGCGTTCGGCTCGCGTATCGGCGAGCCGCGAGCCGGGTGGTTGGCGACGCTTGCAACGGCAACTTCGTTCCTGGTGACGGTTGCGGTGTACTTCGACCTGCTCGGCATGCCGTCCGAGGAACGCTCCCATGTGGTGACGTTGTTCCAGTGGATCCCCGTTGGTGCGCTGCAGATTGATTTTGCGCTCCTCGCCGATCCTCTCAGCATCACGATGGCGCTGTTTGTCACGGGAATTGGTTCGCTCATCCATCTGTACGCGATTGGGTACATGCACGGTGACCCGAAGTTCTCGAAGTTCTTTCTGTACCTGAACCTGTTCGTGTTCTCGATGCTCATGCTGGTGCTCGGAGAAAATTTGTTGGTCACCTTCCTTGGCTGGGAGGGTGTGGGTGCATGCTCGTACTTCCTCATCTCGTTCTGGCATACGCGCAACAGCGCCGCAGTCGCCGGCAAGAAAGCTTTCGTCACCAACCGAATCGGCGACTGGGGGGTAATGACGGCGATGTTCGTTGCCTTCTCCGCGGTGGGGTCGGTGTCGTACAAGGCCATCAACGAAGCCGCCCACGAAGGCACCATTTCGCAGACGGCAATCTCGGCCATTGCGATGTTGTTGTTCGTTGGCGCGTGCGGCAAGAGTGCGCAACTTCCCCTGTACTTCTGGTTGCCCGACGCGATGGAGGGTCCAACTCCCGTCTCGGCGCTGATTCATGCGGCAACGATGGTGACCGCCGGCGTGTTCCTGATGACGCGAGTTGGTCCGGTGCTCGCGGAGTCGTACGGATGGGTGCCGGATACCATCGCCATCGTTGGTGCAGCAACTGCACTCTTCGCTGCATCGATTGCGGTTGCCCAGCACGACATCAAGCGGGTGCTCGCGTATTCCACGGTGTCGCAACTCGGCTTCATGTTCCTTGCAATCGGTTCGGGTGCGTACGTTGCGGCAATCTTCCACATGGTGACGCATGCGTTCTTCAAGGCGTTGCTGTTCCTTGGTTCGGGCTCCGTCATCCATGGCATGCACCACGAACAAGACATGCGCAAGATGGGTGCTCTTCGTATTGCGATGCCAGTGACCGCCTTTACCTTCATCATTGGGTGGCTGGCCATCGCCGGCGTGCCGCCGTTTGCGGGCTTCTGGTCGAAGGACGAGATTCTGCTGTACGTGTATGCCGACAACCGGTTGCTCTACGCGGTGGGCATGGTTACTGCTTTGCTCACGGCGTATTACATGACTCGGCAAGTCATCATGGTGTTCTTCGGTGAAGCACGTTGGAACGATGCTGCGGATGAGCATGGGGCGCACGGCGATTTTCGACCACACGAGAGCCCCAAGGTGATGTTGATTCCACTCGTGGTGTTGGCGGTGCTGTCGGTGGTTGGTGGCGCGATGCAGTTGCCATTCAGCAAGAAGTTGCACTTCCTCGAACACTGGCTCGAGCCAGTAGTGGAGGAAGCAGAGCGCAGCATCAAGGGCACGTGGGCCTACGACAACAAGTACGTGTTGTTGCTGGCGGCGATCGTGGTGGCGTTCACGGGCATCGCACTGTCGGTAGCGGTCTACGCCAAGCGGCGATTGCCGGCGCTGGAACCCAAGGTGCTGGAGAATGCATGGTGGTACGACGCCCTCGTCGCCCGTTTGGTTGGAGGCCCTGGTGCTGCAGCATTCCGCGGAATCACCAAGTTCGATTCACGGATCGTTGATGGCGCGGTCAACGGTGCCGGGTTGTTGGCTCGAGGCGTCGGTTCGCAAGTGCGACGATCGCAAACGGGTTTCGTGCGCGCGTATGCCGTGATTCTGGCGCTGGGCACCGTGGTGTTGTTGGCCTGGTTCGTATGGCGCGGATGGTTGGCGTAATGGTTGGCGTGATGATTGGCGCAGCGTCGAGTGCATCCACGTTGAGCTTTCCGATCCTTAGTTCCTTGGTGCTGGTGCCACTGCTCGGTGCCGCAGCGGTGTTGTTCTTTGGTCGTATGCGTGCGGAGTGGGGGAAGCTGGCTGCGCTCACGTCGACCGTGGCAACCGGTGCATTGAGTGTGTGGGTGTTGCAGGCGTTCGACTCTGCGAATGCCGGCTTTCAGTTCGTTTCGCGACACGAGTGGATCGAGCAGTGGGGTATCTCCTGGCACCTTGGCATCGACGGCATTTCGCTCTTCCTGGTGGTTCTCACGGGGGTGCTCTTCCCGCTGGTTATCGCCGGTGTTGATCCGCATCACGATGAGCGCCCTTACTTTGCATGGCTCCTGATCTTGCAGGCCGGTGTGATGGGATCATTCGTCAGCCTCGATTTGTTCCTCTTCTTCGTCTTCTTTGAAATCGTTTTGGTGCCGATGTACTTCCTCATCGGCGGTTGGGGTTACGACGACCGCGTGTATGCGGCCACCAAGTTCTTCCTCTTCACCATGGCCGGTTCGGCATTCATGTTGGTGGGCATCGTTGCGACTGCGTTGTTGTCGCGCGATGCCGTTGGTGAGGTCACCTTCGATCTCGTGGCATTGGCCGAAAGTGGTGCACTCTCGGTGACGCAGGGCCGGTGGCTGTTCGTTGCGTTCGCCATCGCATTCGCCGTGAAGGTGCCACTGTTCCCGGTACACACGTGGTTGCCCGATGCGCACACCCAGGCGCCGACGGCCGGTTCAGTGATTCTTGCCGGCGTGTTGTTGAAGATGGGAACCTACGGATTGCTGCGGTTCTGCGTGTACCTGTTTCCCGAAGCCAGCGTGTGGGCGCGTCCCGTTCTGTACACCCTGGCGGTCATCGGCATCTTGTACGGCGCGATTGCCGCCACCATGCAGACCGACTTGAAGCGCCTCGTTGCTTATTCCAGTGTTGCGCACCTTGGCTTCATCGTGCTCGGCACGTTTGCGCTGACCGATCAGGCGGTTACCGGTGGTGTGATGCAGATGGTCAACCATGGTGTGTCGACTGGCGCGTTGTTCCTCCTCGTCGGAATGATCTACGAGCGCCGCCATACCCGTCAGATTGCCGAACTGCGCGGCTTGCAGCACGTGGCCCCGGTGTTCGCGGGATTCTTCATGGTGGTGATGCTGTCGTCCATTGGTTTGCCGGGACTCAACGGTTTTGTCGGTGAATTCTTGATTCTGATTGGTTCGTTCGATACCGCGCGTTGGTGGGTCATCATCGGAACCATTGGTGTGGTGTTGGCTGCGCTGTATTTGTTGTGGGCGTACCAGCGCGTATTTCATGGCGAGCCGGATGAAGCCAACTCCGGGTTTGCAGAGTTGCGACTACG
>JBBANV010000029.1:12851-14417 GCA_040401775.1 Ilumatobacteraceae bacterium | reverse complement strand
AAGACCACCGGACGGGCAATCAACGACGCGATGCAGTCGCTGGAGGCGTTGGTGACCGAGCGGTTGTCGCATTTGGGGCGTGCAGCTGCAAGTGCGGCAGCAGCCGGGGAGGCGATGGACCTCACCGAGCACCTCAGTCGGCGTTCACGCGGACATGCGCACATCGTGACCCAAGCATGGGAACGACTGGAGGACGTGTTCGTCGGAATGGGCTTCAAGGTGGCGGAAGGTCCTGAGGTGGAAACCGACTTCCATAACTTCACCTCACTCAACATGCCGCCCAACCATCCGGCACGCAGTGGTTTCGACACGTTGTTCGTGAAGTACGGAGATCCCGGTTCGACGCTGCTGCGAACCCACACCTCGCCGGTGCAAATACGTGTGATGCAGGAGTGGGATCTGCCGATCTATGCCGTGATGCCCGGTCGAGTGTTTCGGCGCGACACTCCCGATGCCACGCACATGCCGGTGTTCCATCAGATCGAAGGCCTGGTCATCGACAAAGGCATCACGTTCGCGCACTTGGCGGGCACGATCGAAGCATTTACGAAGGCCTTCTTCGGCAGTGACTTCACCAGCCGACTGCGACCAAATTACTTTCCGTTCACCGAACCGAGTGCGGAGTTCGACGTGCGCAGTTCGAACGGCAAGTGGATCGAGCTCGGTGGTTGCGGCATGGTGCATCCCAACGTGCTGCGCGCAGGTGGCGTCGACCCCGAGGTGTACACGGGCTTTGCATTCGGCTTCGGTATCGACCGTATGGCCAAGGAACGTCACGATGTTGCGGACTTGCGCGACATGTACGCCAACGACCTTCGTTTCGTGAGGCAATTCTGATGCACATCGGGGTGGCGTAATCATGCGCATCGTTCGCTCGTGGCTCGCCGAGTACTGCGATCTGAAACGGCTCTCCGATGAGAAGCTCGGCGACCTGATGACATCGCTTGGCATGCAAGTGGAATCGATGGAGGTCGTCGGTACTCCCGTAGCGGGAGTGGTGGTGGCAAAGGTGCTGCGAACCGAACGGCATCCAGATGCCGCCAAGGTGCATCGTGTCTGGGTCGACGCAGGTGACGCGACGGAGCGCCACGTGTGGTGTGGTGCATTCAACATGAAGGCCGGCGATCTCGTTCCGCTGGCAACCCTCGGAACGAAGATGCCCGATGGTCGCGAGATTCTCCGGCGAGGCATTCTTGGCATCGACTCCGAGGGCATGTTGTGTTCCGCGGCAGAGCTTGGATTGTCGAGTGACGCTGCTGGAATCATGATTCTGCCGACGGGTGCCAAGCTCGGTCGCAACGTATTCGACGCACTTGGTGTGAAACGTGACGTGGTGTACGACCTCGACATCACGCGCAACCGTCCGGATGCAACCGGCCATCTCGGAGTGGCCCGCGATGTAGCGGCCAAACTCAATGTGAAGTTCACTCCACCAAAGGGCGATGCGGCAAAGAAGGGCGCAGCTCGTCGCGTGCCGGTGAAGGTCGTCGACGAAAAGGCATGCACACGTTTCAACGTCACGGTGATGAGCGGCATCGTCGTGGGGCCGTCGCCCGACCATCTTGC
>JBBANV010000029.1:9626-12751 GCA_040401775.1 Ilumatobacteraceae bacterium | reverse complement strand
TTCAGCGTGAAGGTTCCGTCGTGGCGCCCCGACTGCATCGATGAGATCGATCTCGTCGAGGAGGTTGCGCGTCACGTGGGCTACGAGTTACTCGGAAAAACCGTCTCGCAGTCCACACAGCCTGGCGGTTTGTCTCCTGTTCAGCAACGACGCCGCGCCTTGCGTGATGTTGTGCTCTCCATGGGTGCGAGTGAAGCCATGCCCAACCCGTTCTTGGCACCTGGCGATCACGAACGTGCCGGAGTAGCACTCGAGTTGGCGGCACTCGAATTGGAGAACCCACTCGTGGTTGAAGAGAGTCTCCTGCGAACATCGCTTCGTCCGGGAATGTTGAAGGCCATTGCGTTCAACGTTTCGCACCGCGCGAACGACATCGCGCTGTACGAACTCGGACACGTCTATCGCGCTAAAGCCACACCTGGTGCAGTAGTGCACGGCGACGCTGCTGCCACGCACGATTTGCCGGACGAATCCGAACAACTCTGCATCATGGCAGTTGGCGTTGACGCCTCAGTTGCCGTCGGATGGTGGTCGCAGATCACCGCGGTATTCGGGGTTGGTGCTCAGTTGGACCAATCGCGTGTTCCTGCCGGATATCACCCCACACGTAGCGGCACATTGGCGCGCGGCAAACAGGTGGTGGGCTACGTAGGGGAGATCGACCGAATGGTGTTGGCAAACTACGGCATCGAGGAGCGTGTTGCATGTTTGGAGGTTGACGCTTCCGTTCTGCTCGGCGAGTCACCGAAGGTGCCGGTTGCCAAACCCGTCAGCCGATTCCCGTCGAGTGATTTCGACGTGGCGTTCACGGCTCCCGCCAAGGTGTCGGCGGCAGCGTTGCAGCGGGCAATCAAGCAGGCCGCTGGTTCGCTTGCCGAAGAGGTGTCGCTCTTTGATGTGTTCCGTAAGGCACCATCCGACGCCTCGCGAAGTTTGGCCTACCGCGTTCGCCTGCGTGCGCCAGATCGCACACTGACGGACACCGAGGTAGCTACGGCACGGACTGCCTGTATCTCCGCTGCCGAGAAGCTCGGCTGCACCCTGCGCGCCTAGTTGTCCAGGGAGCACTACCCCCACTGCGTTCCGTTTCGCCGTCGAGGCTGTCCAGTGGTTGAATGGGGGTTGGTGGTTCACCACCGCTATGGCAGCAATGCAATAGTTCCCAAGCGATGAAGGAGATCTTCAGTGTCAACGAAAGCACCGGTGCGATTGCACCACACCGCATATCTGTCCAAGGATCTTGAAGCAACCCGCAAGTTCTACGAAGACCTCGTCGGACTTCCGTTGGTTGCCACGTGGTCGGAAACCGATGAACTCTTCGGAGCTTTGCGCGTGTACTGTCACTGCTTCTTCGGTATGCCCGATGGCAGTGCACTGGCATTCTTCCAGTTCGCCAAGAAGGAAGACCAGGACCAGTTCGATCCGCCACTCACACCATCACCGTTCCGACACATCGCATTGAACGTCACCAAAGAGGCACAGGACGACATCTTCAAGCGTCTGCAGGCTGCCAATTGGAAACCAGAGGGTACGTACGTGCTCGAACACGGGTACTGCCGTTCGCTCTATACCGAGGACCCCAACGGCATGCTGTTGGAATTCACGGCGGATGCACCGGGTGCGGACAAGATCAATGCCGATCGACGCAAGGACGCGCACGAAACACTCAAGCGCTGGCTTGCGGGCGATCACACCAGCAACAACACGTACCGCTAATCCCGTCTTTCGCGCGAGGATTCGCGCCACACCCGGCGTGATTCAGGAAGGATCGGAGCCAAGATGACGAATGCACGTCGCCCTCTCGAGGGTCTCCTGGTTGCCGACTATTCGCGCGTCCTGGCCGGGCCGTACTGCTCGATGCTGCTCGCGGACATGGGTGCGACGGTCATCAAAGTGGAAGGCCCGGGTGGCGACGACACTCGCACCTGGGTGCCCCCGGTGAAGGATGGCGTTGCGACCTATTACATGTCGATCAACCGCAACAAGCGTTCGATCGTGCTCGACTACGGCAAACCAGAGGATCGGGCCTTGGCCGTGGAGTTGGCGCGTCGCGCCGACATCGCACTCGAAAACATGAAACCAGGTGGCATGAAGAAGTTCGGTCTGGATTATGAGTCACTTTCAAAGGTGAATCCACGACTCATCTATCTCTCGATCAGCGGCTTCGGTTCCAAGGAGGGAGCCTGGCTTCCCGGTTATGACCTCGTCGTGCAAGCGGTGTCCGGATTGATGAGCCTGACCGGAGAGCCGAACGGCCCACCGTTTCGTGCCGGTATCTCGGTGTTCGATGTAATGACCGGCTTGCACGGCACCATCGGCGTGTTGGCAGCGCTCAACCAGCGTCAAGCAACGGGTCGTGGACAACATGTGGAGGTCAACCTGTTGTCATCAGCCATGTCGGGATTGGTGAACCAAACCGGGGCGTATTCGGCGGCTGGAGTCGTACCCTTCCGCATGGGCAACGCCCACCCGTCGCTGTTTCCGTACGAGGCAATGCCCACCAAGGACAAAGACCTCATCATCGCGGCTGGCAACGACAAGCAGTTTCGCTCACTCTGCGAGGTGCTCGGCATCGAACATCTCGCCGACGACCCCCGTTTTGCGATCAATGCCGACCGCACGAAGAATCGCGAGGAGCTTCGACCACATCTGCTGGAGAAACTTCGTCAATGGAATGCCGACGACCTCTTCATTGCCCTGAACAAGGTTGGTGTGCCCTGTGGACCGATCAATTCCATCGGTGATGGAGTGGAGCTGGCCGAGAAACTCGGCTTGCAACCGCGGGTGAGCGTGGGGGAGGGTGACCGCGCCGTGAATCTGATCCGCAATCCGATCGATTTCAGCGACGCCACCCTTCGATACGACTTGCCACCACCAACTCTCGGCGAGCACTCCGATGAAATCCGGGAGTGGCTCTCCAAGCCCGCAGATCCCGCAACTGCCTAGTGTCGACCACACAGTGAAAGGCTGATCATGACCAAGCAGACCTACCGAACCGGACTCGGCACCTCCAACGCCGACAGCATCACTTTGTTGGGTCATGATCTTGCGAGCGAACTACTCGGCAAGACATCGTTCGGAGAATTGGCGTTCTGGCTCATCACCAAGCGCCGACCAACCAAGTC
>JBBANV010000029.1:0-9526 GCA_040401775.1 Ilumatobacteraceae bacterium | reverse complement strand
CGGTGTTGGGCAAGGCGCTGCCGCTCAATGGGGCGGGTGTCTGCGGCGCCGTATTGGCCGATTTGCGCATGCCCATGGGCGTGCTTCGAGGGGTGGCGCTGCTCGCTCGTTGTGCTGGATTGCTCGGCCATTTGGTGGAGGAGCAAACCGATCCGATCGGCATCGATGTGTACATGAACGTCGACCGAAATATCGACTACCAGCCGCCATCGCGCTGAGACCCTTGTAGCGCAAGGGTTTGCGCTGATGTCAATTGTGTGACAATCATCACCTCGAGATTGTGCGGTCGTTACTGTCGGTACCGAGGCGTCAATCGACGTTTCGTCAACTCACACATAGGGGTAACACCACATGGCATCACTAGCACCTAGCGCCTCACAGCGCTGGCACAACTGGGTTGCAGCACATCCGGTCGGCGGTCTCGCCGTCATCGGTGTGATTGCCACCCAACTCGGGACGTACTTCGGTTACGTCTTCCCAGCGGTCGGACTTCCGACCCTCCCTTGGCCGATGTACAACGGCGCATTGGCGCTGGGCATCAATGGTCCAAGCTGGGGCAGCTACTTCAACGCAGATTTCACCATTGCAGGCACCAATGCCGGCTGGTTGTTCTTCTCCGGTCAAGCGCTGCACTTCGTCAACGGAATCGTGTTCGCGATGCTGTTCGGTATCTTCGCACACCATGCAATTCCGGTGAAGGGGCACGTGGCAAAGGGATTGGTCTATGGCGTGGTCATGACGATCATCAGCGCCGGTCTCCTGGTGCCGTACGCCTACGTCGCAGAACAGGGCTACGGACTGTTCCTGTTCGACGGTCCGGACGGATGGAAGCTCCCAGCGGGCATCCTCATCTGGCACCTCATCTACGGTTTGTTCATTGGCTTGCTCTACCAGCCAAAGGACAACGCCTAATCGGTTCCATGCGGGTCGTCTGACCCGTTGAATTCAACGCGAACCTCGGTTCGCACGATGAACCCCGGCTCACTTCGGTGGGTCGGGGTTCTTCCTTTGTTCAGCGGAACAGTCGTATGCCAGCGAGCTCGCAACCTTGGGCGAGCGATGCCAGTTTTGCGAACACCACGTCCGGGTCGATGTTCTTGATGCCGACGTGCACCGAGAAGCCGCAATCGACACCCGCCATCAATCGCTCGGCATCGACGACTTCGCCCCATTGAACGAGCCGTTGTGCAATCAGCTCGGGATGTTCGATGTAGTTCGATTGGGGTTCGATAACGCCCGGGCAGATCGACTTGTTCTTGGGTACGCCAACTTCCTTGAGGACGTGCCACTCGTGAGCGTGGCGCGGGTTTGCTCCCTCGAAGAGCACCGTTGGTGGCTTGGCCTTCCACACGATGTCGATGATGTCGGTGATCGGCACATCATGATTGTGCGGACCGGGATAGTTGCCCCAGCACAGGTGCATGCGGAGTTGGCTTTCGGGAATGTTGCGCACTGCATGATTGAGCGCTTCGACGTTGAGCGCGATGGTCTTGCGAAATTCTTCAAGGGAGAGCGCGGCATAGGCGGAATGCCGACCCATTGCCAAGTCGGGACAGTCCAATTGCACCGTCGCGCCAGCGGCTGCAATCGCCTCGTATTCATGGCGCATAGCTTCGGCAATTGCAAAAACGTATTCTTCTTGGGTCTTGTAGTACTGATTCGCAAAGAAGATGGAGATCACGCCGGGCGAGGCGGCGCTGGTGAAGATGTGCTCGTGTCCGTACCTTTTGGCGGCTGCCGACAACCATTCCATGTCCCGAACCGCGGATCGTTTGTCGATCACTTCGATTGGCCCGGTGCATGCGGGCGCATTGCGCTTTTGTCGACCTGGGTTCTCGTTGACGGCTTCGGCGCTGCGCGGGAAGTCCACGAGATCTTGGAAGTGATAGTTGCGAACACTCTCGCCATTGAAACCCGAGAGGCGGTCCTTCACGTAGGTGGCATAGGACGGTTTGGTCATTTCACCGTCATTGATGACCGTCACTCCGGCATCAACCTGCTTCTTCACGATTTCGTCGATTGCGGTATGGAAACGCGATTCGAGTTGCGTTTGATCGACGGGGACACCGTCACCAAGTGCCCACATGGTTTTGATGAGGTCGTCCGGACGGGGGAGACTCCCCGTGTGCGTGCTGGGAATGCTGCGTGACATGCAGGCAACCGTAGTTGGTGGAGGAGTGGTGATGTGCGCCGGGAACGGCGCTACATCATCAGGCTGGTGGAATCAGCGCGCCGGTAAACACCTGCCAGGCAAGTGCAGACTTGGCGACGAAACTCAGCACGATGTACGTGCGCTCACCGACGAGGTAATCGGCGAATCGACCCTTGGCGCGGTACTGCAGCCACTGCACGAGTGCAAAGCAGTTGAAGAAAATGAACAACGAAATCACGATGCCGTACACGAAGCCGGGCACTTCGGTGTTCGGTGGGCCCTTCGGGGAGAACAGGTTGATTACCACGGCCATCCACGGAACGATGCCGGCGATGCAGCCGAACCAAAACGGCAGAAGCTGCCCATCGCCAGGAGTGGTGTATTTCTCCTGGAGCCAGCCAAAAAGGATCATCGAAACGTTCACGCCGAAAACGGCGAGCAAGGCGACGTATTCGGAAACGCCGTTGAGCTGCATGATCAACACGATCATGATCGAGGAGGAAAGCGAGTACTCCACCCATCGGTACACGTTGATGTTCTTCGAAAGTCCAGCCGAATAGCGGGGATACCCGACCGGGGACGCCACCAAGAAGTGGAAGAACGCCGACAACGCCATGAAGGCAGCAACCATCCACGAGATGTTCAGATCGATGAGTGTCACAGGGTTGGAGAAGTTGCCGGTACCTGGCGCCTCCGACAGGTAAGTGGCACGAATCGGCAACGTCACATCGGTGGAGAGCACCAGAATTGCCACGAACGACACCAGGTGGAGAACACCCGCGAACACGTTGAGTTTGCGTAAACCCACGACGGTAGGACTCATACGCCAACAGTACGGCACGGATGTCCCTCGTTCGAGCAATGGCGCACAACTACATTCGTGAGGTGCCTGAGAATGATGATTACGGTCGTCCGGAGTCGCATATTGACGCGCAGGGACGTCCGGAGCCGCACATTGACGAGCAGGGACGTCCAGAGCCGCCTGTAGCCGCCAACGAACGAGACACGCTGCTGGGCTACCTGGAGTTCCAGCGCGCCACACTCGAATGGAAAACCCGGGGTTTGGATGCCGAGGAGTTGTCACTCACCACGGCCGCGTCGTCCATGACGTTGGCGGGGCTTCTCAAGCACATGGCATACGTAGAGGATCACTGGTTCAGCGTTTTCCTGCTGGATCTGCCGAAGATGGCACCGTGGTCGGAGGTGAACTGGAATGCCAATCCCGACTGGGAATGGGAGACGGCGATTCACGATTCGCCGGATGCGGTTCGTGAGTTATGGCGCACCTCGGTTGCCCGCTCGCGTGACGCGCTCCGAGACTTTCTCGACGTAGGTGCGGCGGAGGCGAGTTCTGGCGACCCACTCGGAGCGCTTGCCAAGCGATCATGGCCGAACGGCGATCGCCCGTCACTGCGTTGGATCCTGGTGCACATGATCGAGGAGTACGCCCGCCACAACGGTCACGCCGATCTCCTGCGCGAAGCCGTCGACGGCCAAACTGGTGAGTGATATCGGCGGAATGAATCCGCACGAGAAGCAGGCGTTCGATCGCGTTCTCGGTTTACCGCAAGTCACCATGAGTGGCGTTGCCGTCATCATCGGAGCAGGAATCTTCGTGTTGTTGGGTCCGGCAACCCAGGAGGCCGGGGGAGCAGTGTGGCTGTCGTTCGTCGTTGCGGCGCTGCTGTCGGCTTTGACGGCGTTCAGCTACATGGAGTTGGCCTCGATGTTCCCCAAAGCGAGTTCTGAACACGAGTTCACCCGACACGTATTTCCTCGATGGGTGTCGGCGGTGGTCGGTTGGTCGATGGCTGCTGCATTGGTGGTTGCGGCGAGCACGGTGTCCTTGGGTTTCGGTAGGTATCTCCGCGAGTTCGTCACCGTCGACGAACGAATGACGGCAGCAGTGCTCATTCTGGTGATGGCGTACGTGTCGTACCTGGGAATGGAGCGCGCTGCCTGGATGATCGTCGGACTGGCCAGCATCGAAGTTGGGTCGCTCGTAGTTGTTGCGGCACTGGGTGTGCCCTCCATCGGTGACCACGATTTGCTGTCGGGTTCCGTTTCCGGTGTGCTCAGCGCCGCTGGTTTGGTGTTCTTTGCCTTCATCGGATTCGACGAGGTCATCACGCTGGCTGAGGAGACACGAGACCCGTCCAAGACCGTCCCGCGAGCGCTGCTTGCAGCCCTCGGAATCTCCACCGTGCTGTATGTGGCCGTTGCGATTGCAGCAGTGAGTGTTCTCGGTGTCAGTGGGGTGGTGAATGCCGAACGTCCGTTGGCCCAGGTTGGACAAGTGGTGGTAGGCGGCTGGGCAGGAGATGCCCTCTCCATTGCTGCTCTGGTGAGCACGGGTACCACCGTGTTGTTGGTCATCACTGCCGCTTCCCGAATGTTTTACGGGATGGCACGAGTTGCCGACTTCCCGAAGGTGTTGGCGGACGTGCGACACCGACGCGTGCCGTTGAACGCGTTGGTACTGACCGTCGTGGTAGCCCTCATCTTCCTGTTGCTCGGCAATCTGAAGACGCTGGCTGCCGCCACCGATGCGTTGATCTATCTCATCTTCCTGCTGGTGAACATCGTCGTCATCGTGTTGCGCTTCACCAAGCCGCAATTGCCACGTCCCTTCCGGATTCGTGGGAGCATCGGCAGATTGCCGCTGGTGCCGGTTGGCGCCTTCGTCGTAGTGCTCGTGGTTGCTCGCGAGTTGCAGCGCGACTCCCTCTGGATGGTGGGAGCGGTTCTCGTCGTCGGTTTGGTGGCACACCTCGTGTCGCGGCGTCCACGGTTGGCGGTGTAGCCGCGGGGGAGCCGTCTAGTTCAGTTGGGCGAGCTTGGCGAGCGAAGTCATCAGCGAGTAGTAATCGAGTCGCTTTGCGTCCGGGCTGAATCTCGACAACACGATGAAGCCATAGCCGAGCGCTTGCTCCATCGATGCGATCTGTGCAGTCAATGCGTGTGGCAGTTTCGGGAACATTGCTTGCAGGATCGAATCGGCATTACCGATGAATCCCTGCAATTCCTTGCGAGTGGACGCACGATAGCGCGAAGCGATGATGCACTCCATGCGAAAGTCAAGTCGCGGTTTACGTGATGGCATCATTCCCGCGTACCAACTGTCGGTGAATCCGAAGTCTCCTCGCGAGGTGGTGAAGGCTTGTGACTTCGCACGCGAGCTTTGGCCGTAGTCGAGTACCGACACCTCATGAATTGCTTCGTCGAGCATCGTTTCTTTGTCGGGCCACAGTTGATAAATGGCGCTCGTGGAAAACCCGGCGCGTCGTGCGATGCGTGTAACGGTGGCTGCCCGGAACCCCACTCGCGCAACCACGCGTTTGGCGCTCGTCAGTAGCTCGTCACGGACGGGATTGCCCGTGTTGATCGGATCCGGCGGGACATCGGCCGGAAGATGAGTGTGCGTCACCACGACTGCGCGCGAAGCGGCGGTGCGGAGCGACATCAGCGAGGCGGTCCAACCGGGATTCGTTGGGGTGATAAATGATCGGTACACGGTGCCGAGTGCGGCGCTGGCCGCCGCCATCACCACCGCACCGGCCAGCGGGTCGCACGAGCCGTTGAGGCCTAGATCATCCAAAGTGGCCGTCACTGCCGGTGTTACCACTTCACTGACGGTGTCGTTGCGTTGTGAAATCACCAGAAATTCGGCTCCAAGCTGCAGCAATGGTCCGGGTCGCTCTATTGCTCGCGTCACCGGATGATCGACGGGGAGGTGGCCTTGAACGTAGTGCACCACATCACGAAGATGCTGGAGAAACGGTGTGCGTACCCGCTCTTGCCAGAGCGCAACGAGCATTTCGTCGGCATTCTCATAACGGCTGTACAACGCGCCGGTCGTGAGCCCGGCAGTCTTGGCTACGCGTGCCGACTGCAGATTGTCCAGTCCGTGTTCGTTGGTCTCAGCGACCATTGCGTTCAGCAACTTCTCGGCATTGGCCTGCTGGCTCTTGGTGCGGGGGCGTTTACGAATCGGTTGAGGTACGGGATTTTTGCCATCCGTGGCAACGGCACGGTGCGAAGCGCCTCGCTGTGCCGCCGCACGTTGTTGGACGTTGGACGAACGCTTAGATGTGGTGGAGCGTCGCTTGGCAGTCATCGCTATTCCATCGTGCCGTAGGTTCCGGCGTTTCCACCACGCTCGCCGACATGGGCCAAGACATCGGAGAGATCAGCCAGGAACTCCCGATACGTGGTGGCGTGGACGGCATTGACCGTGAGGTGGATGGACGGCGGGGGAGCCTGTCGGTCCACGTACCAGCCTCGGCTTGCCAGGCCATCGGCCACGGCATAAATGTCGAGTGTCGGGAGGGCAGAGCCGAACGACACGAGGGTGGCATCAGGTTGTGCCCGTACCGAGAGTCGTGGGTCGGCATTCAACGCCTCCGCAATTTTCAGAGTGGTATCTCGTGCTGCCTTGGTAAGCCCGAGATAGCCATCATCTCCGATGTGGTGCAGTACGGCCCACGCTGCAGCGATGGGTCCGCCCGATTTGGTGCCGAGCATCCCAGATGACCCGTAGAGACCACCGAGCCAATCGTCCGTCACAAAGCCTTGGAACGACCGCAACTCCGCAGTTCGATACATGATCACCGACGCACCCTTGGCTGCATAGCCGAACTTGTGCAGATCGACACTCATGGAAGTGACTCCGTCCACGGAAAAGTTCCATTCGGGCAGCGTGACTCCGAGTTGCTCCAAGTAGGGAAGTGTGACGCCACCCATGCAGGCATCAACATGGCAGTTCGCACCACGTTCGAGTGCAAGCGAGGCGATCTCGGCTACAGGGTCGACGACTCCCTGCGGATACTGCGGTGCGGAAGCCACGAACATGATCGTGTTGTCATTCGCGGCCTTCGACATCGCCTCAGGGTCAGCCCGCCAGGTTGTGTTGCACACAGGAACCAGGCGCAACTCGATGTCGAAGTAGGCGGCAGCTTTGTGGAACGCCGCATGCGCCGAGTTGGGAAGTACCACGTTGGGGCGATGGATGGGCCGAATTTTGTCGTGACGAAACTGGTCTCGGGCGGCCTTCATGGCCATGAGGATGCTCTCCGTACCACCACTCGTGAAGAACCCACGGGCGCTGGGTGGTGCCGACAGCCAACGAGCCACGATTGCGAGCACATCGTTCTGCATGGTCCGCAACGACGGAAAGGCTTCGACGTTGAGGGCGTTCTCGCCCGAGAACCTCCGGTACGCCTCGGTGGCAAGGTCGTGCGCCTCGGGGCTGGCCAGGTAGGCGAGTGAGAAGGCTCGACCTTCCTTCCAGCGCACGTCGTTGGTGCGGAGCGCTTCGAGTTGTGTCAACGTGTGGTCAGCCGACCACCCGATGGTGGGCAGCTTTGGTGAGCCAATTCCAGACGCTGTTGTGCCGGTCGGGAGGGCAGAGGTATTGGATCCCGCATTTGAGCCCATGTTTATTGGTCCTTTCGTACTTTACATAACTATGATTATGGGCGGTGACTCGGACGAAGCGGTTCAGCCACCACGGGCTTGGCTGCCTCGAGCAGCCATTTCAGGGCTGCCCTGTAGTCGCGTGTCGTTGGATCCACGTTCGGATCCAAGTCGCGTTCGACGTCATCGATTGCGCACCGCAAGACGAAGATCTGATCTCGCAACGCATTGAGCTCGCCACGGGTCATGACCAGTTCGTTCTCATTGAGTTGTAGTTCGCTGGCACGTTGCCGGGCTACCCAGTCCCATTGACGACATGCCTGCGAACAGAAACGGCGGGGTCGTCCCACCCCGTCGCGCAGTGGCAATGGCGTTCGGCACCACTCACAGCGCGGTCGCTCGCCTTTCCCTGATTTCGTCATGACGAAACCCCCGTCACGAATCTTAGGATGAACGACATGGCGCGCGCACATTCTTCAGCGGCTGCTGGATCTCCGGGTGTTGTGATGCCCGATGCGCCGTCTCGGATGTTTGCCTCGGACAATGTGGCCGGTGCCCATCCCCTGGTGCTCGATGCTTTGGTGTCTGCCAACGCCGGCCATGTGCTTGCGTATGGCAACGATCCGTTCACTCGACGGGCCGAAATCGCGTTCAACGAGTTGTTCGATCGGGACGTACGGACTTTGTTCGTGTACGGAGGCACCGGTGCGAACGTATTGGCCCTCGCATCGCTGTTGCAGCCGGCAGAAAGTGTGCTGTGTACCAACTGGTCGCACATCAACGTGGACGAAACCGGTGCACCGGAGAAGATCCTCGGAGCCAAGCTGCTCGATCTGCCGTGTGCCGACGCCAAGCTCACTCCGGCCCAGATTCGAGCAGCGGCACACGCACGAGGAAATCCGCACCACGCCCAGCCGGCAGTGGTGTCGTTGACACAGCCCACCGAACTCGGCACGTTGTACACCCCAGCCGAAGTTCGCGCGATCTGCGATACGGCTCATGAACTTGGCATGCTCGTACACATGGATGCAGCGCGCATCGGCAACGCCACCGCTGCACTCGGTGGTTCGCGTGCGGCGCTCCGATCGTTCACCGTGGATGCCGGTGTGGATGTGTTGTCCTTCGGTGGTACGAAAGCGGGCATCGTGTTTGGTGAGGCCGTGGTGTGGTTCGATCCGGCCCGAGCCACCCGTGCTGAGTACCTGAGAAAGAATGTCACCCAGTTGCATTCCAAGATGCGTTATGTGTCCGCGCAATATGAAGCCCTGCTCACCAACGATCTCTTCATCGACCTGGGCCGCGCAGCAAACTCGGCCGCCATGGGTGTGTACGAAGCCACCAAGCACCATGCCTCGCTCGATCTCACCACTCCCCCTGCGGTCAACAGCCTGTTTCCCACGCTCGCCGACCCCGCCAAGACCCGGCTACAGGAGTGGTCGTTCTTCTGGGATTGGGATGTTGCTGCACAGCAAGTGCGCTGGATGACCGCCTGGGATGTCACCTCCGACGACGTGGCGAAGTTTGCCGCCGGCGTCAATACCGTCCTCAACGGATAGTCATTACCCGCACCAGGACCTAATTGACTGGTCGGTTACTTATCGTCTACGCTCGCGTGACGCGGGGCTCGCCTCGCACTAGGAGGGCACATGACCAGCCTCGATTTCAAGTTCCGCGAAGAAACCGATGACGAGTGGATGGAGCACGGGTCATGCAGGGGGCTCTCCGACATCTTCTTTGCTCCCCTGGCCGAACGGCCACAAACGCGACTACGACGCGAAGAGAAGGCTCGTACAGTGTGTTTGGAATGTCCAGTGCTGGAAACGTGCCGCAACTTTGCGCGCGCACATCGTGAATATGGATTTTGGGGTGGCGAGAGTGAAGAGGAACGGCATCAAGCCGGCTTCCGACTCATCGCGCCCATCGGCGTTCGCGCCTAGTACACGAACCCGCACTCGGGTC
>JBBANV010000028.1:12503-15316 GCA_040401775.1 Ilumatobacteraceae bacterium | reverse complement strand
CTGCAGCACTCACCGTCTCGCGACAATGCCGATCGCGCACCTCGCGCGGCCAACGAGCAAGGAAGTCGAACGCCGCAGGTGTGGCCAGGTACGCCGACAAGTCGGAGGTGCCTTGGGCGTCGAAGGACAGAGGGAATCCGAGTTCGGCATTCCAGCTGCCGGCGAGTGGTTCGAGAACACGTGCGGCTCGATCCGAAACTGCAACCAATGCGGCGGACGGACGCGGAGCCGCTACCCATTTGTGGAAGTTGCTTATCCATGCGTCCACTCCGGCGGGAATTGCTGGATGCAACTGCCCGACGGCATGTGCCGCGTCCACCACGATGAAGCAGTCCGGCCGACCTGTGCGTACCGCGCGTGCGATGTCGGCAACGGGGTTCACTTGCGCACTCGTAGCAACGATGTGGTCGAGTACCAGCACGTCGGCGTCACCGATGTGCTCGGCAATCTCTGCGACGCATGTCTCGGGCGTGGCAGAGGCGGGCGGAAACGCAGGTAGTTCGATGAGGTGGGCATCGGCGCGTTTCGCCAACGCGCGGAGCCCGAGCACGACGCCGCCGTAATTGGTGGTCATCGTTGCGATCTTCGTTCCACGGCGCACCACGGCGGCAGTGGCTGCGATCACGCCTTGCGAAGCGTTGGGGACGAAGGCGAGTCGCTCCTCCACGGTGCCGAGTTCGTGAGCGCATCGCGCGCGTGCGTTTCGCAACAGGGTTGGCAAATGAGAGCGAACGAATTCGTTCGGGTTGCGTTCCATCTGCTCGCGAATCATTTGCTGAGCAGCAGTTACCTCACGCGGGACGGCGCCGAACGAGCCGTGGTTGAGATAGCGAACCGAGGAGTCGATACTCCACTCGGAGAGAGGTGCGAGGGCCACAGAAGAACCCTCGCGCCGACGGGCGTTGCGATTTCTCGCGAACGCCCGTCGGCGACGAAGAAAGAGCGTGTTTAGCGCTTCTTCTTTGCGGGCTTCTTCGCTGGGGCCGGAGCCTTGCGCGCTGAGTTGAGTTTTGGAGCAGCAACTGCACCAAGCGCAACGTCCTTGAAGCCCTTCAGCGCGGTGATCTTGGCAACTGTCTTCGCCTTGATCTGGATCTGCTCACCCGTTGCTGGGTTGCGACCGATACGTGCTGGGCGCTTCTTCTTGAAGAACTTGGCGAAGCCCGAGATGTTGACGATCTCACCCTTGGCCACATTGGCCAGGATGACATCGACAGTTCCCTCGATGACGGCTTTCGCCACTTTCCTCTCGACGTCTGCGTGGATTGCTACTGCGTTGATTAGTTCGTTTTTCTTCATAGACGCCCACCCTATTACACGGGTGGTGGATGGTGGGGTGATGCCAGTACGGCGGCGAGCGGTCCTAGAACCGAACGCGACACACCCGGGGACCGTGTACCTGACCGCCCGCCCAGGTGACCGAAGCAGGGTCGATGAGGGAGAACTCGGGGATGCGTTCCAGCCACACCTGAAGCGCTACCCGAAGTTCCAAGCGGGCGAGGTTGGAGCCTGCACAGCGGTGGATTCCCGACCCGAAGGCCACGTGACGGTTGTGTTCGCGGTCCAAGATCACTTCGTCGGGTTGATCGAACTGACGGGGGTCGCGGTTGGCGGCAGGGAACGACATCAGGATGCGGTCACCGGCCTTCATCGGGCAGCCCTGGAACTCGGTGTCCCGATCCACGATGCGAGCCATGGTGACGGGCGAGTAGGCCCGCAGCAGCTCCTCGATGGCGGTAGGCCACAGTTCTGGATTGTCGCGCAGTTGCTTGCGGTGCTCGGGGTGTTGAGCCAGGTGCCAGAGGGACGAGCCGATGGCGCTCCAGGTGGTGTCGATGCCTGCCACCAACATGAGGTTGCACACCCCCAGCACGTATTGATCGGTGACGGGGTACTTGTCACCCGAATTCAACAGGTCGGTGATGAGGTCGTCCTTGCGCGGATTCTTGCGACGGTCATCGAGTTGTTGGCGGAAGAAGTTCAGGATCTTGAGACGGCTCTCGAGGCGCACTTTGGGGTCGGTGAGACCAACCTCGAGCACGCCGCGCACCCAACCGGTGAACTCATCCGCCATCTCGGTGGGTACACCGAGCATGGTGGCAATGACCCGCACCGGAATTTGTTGCGCGTAGTCCGTGCCGGCGTCGGCTTCACCCTTGTCGATGAATGCGTCGATGAGCTGGTTGCACAAATCACGGGTGCTTTGTTCGTACTTCGCCACAGACTGCGGCGCGAACACGGGAAGGATGAGTCGACGGTGCCAGTGATGGTCCGGTGGATCGCTGGTGATGGGAGGTGCCGCCACTCCGGCATACGGGCCTTCGGCGGCAGCCGCGGCGCGTGGCACCACGATGATGTCGCGTGAGGTGAAGATCTCGTGCTCCTGGGCGATGGCGACCACGTCTTCATAACGAGTGGGAAACCACGAACCACCCCAACGATCACTGTGGGCGATTGGACACTTGGACTCGCGAATCTCGCTCATCGTGGGGTACGGGTCGCGCACGAACTCGGGATCGAAGATGTTGTAGTCCGTGGTGGGGTCGTTGACGGGACCCGAGTTTTCTTCCAGCGTGGTCATGGCTACTCCTCGATGATGATGGCGTCTTCGGGGCAGTTGGCTTGTGCGCGCCGCGCCTTGGCATGGAGCTCTGCCGGAATGTCTCCGTCGATCAACACGGTGGCATGACCCAGTTCGTCGCTACCAAAAATCTCTGGTGCTGCGATGGAACACATTTGTTGGCCCTGACAGGAATCGGCATCGACCTTTACGCGCATGAGCCGAGGTTAGTTGGAGCGCCGCGTGTGGGCTC
>JBBANV010000028.1:4289-12403 GCA_040401775.1 Ilumatobacteraceae bacterium | reverse complement strand
GCATCGACCTTTACGCGCATGAGCCGAGGTTAGTTGGAGCGCCGCGTGTGGGCTCAGTCGCGGATGATGTCCGGCTCAGTCGAGGGTGGTGGGCGTAAAGCTTTTCCACGGCGCTGCGGCTTCGAGTTGTGACGCCACACGTAAGAGGAGATCTTCCCGCCCGTATGCCGCAACGAGCTGGACGCCGATGGGAAGCCCGGAGGCGGTACGAGCCAGCGGCAGGCTGATGGCGGGTTGGCCGGACATGTTGAACTGGGACGTGAAGCGCACCCATTGACCGGCGAGTTTTGAGGGCTGCAATGGGTCACTTGGGTCGTTGGTGAACGAACCGACGGGAAACGGAATGCGCGCGAGCGTGGGGGTGAGCAACAGGTCGTACCCGTCGTGCCACCACTTGGCAAGTGCGCGACGAAACATCGCAGCTGCTGCGACCGACTTCGCGTAGTCGACCGCGGATGACCTCGACGCATATTCGGCTTGCGCCCAGTTCACGGCTTCGATGTCGTCACTGGTGGCGGGGCGACCAAGCAGCGCCGAAAGAGAATCGCGATTTACCGCCTGGATGGTGGCCCACATCGCGCCGAATCGTGGTGGGAACGATGAGTCGGCCAACGCCGATGGAAACGACTCGTCCACATGGTGTCCGAGTGACTCCAGCAACGCTGCAGTGGCTCGCGCGGCGTCGCGGCACTCGACGTCGACATGTGCTCCGAGTGGATCGTGATCGAGCACACCGATGCGTAGCGGGGCAACATCAGCGCCAATTTCGCTGAGGAACGGTCTGAGTGGAGGTGGCGCCACCACACCGTCGCCAACTCCGGAGCCGTGCACGGCATCCAACATTGCTGCCGTGTCCGCCACGGTGTGGGTCACGGTGAAGTGCACGCTGAAGCCGGACTCGTCACCGAGCGGTGCAAGTGAGACACGCCCGCGACTCGGCTTCAAACCAACGAGACCGTTGCACGAAGCAGGAATCCGGATGCTGCCGCCGCCGTCACTCGCGTGAGCGACCGGCACGATGCCCGCGGCTACGGCAGCACCAGCCCCTCCGCTGGAACCCCCGCAGGTTCGCGACAGATCGTGCGGGTTGCGAGTCGGCCCCCATGCTTCGGGTTCGGTCACCGGCAGGCTGCCCCACTCGCAGCTGTTGGAGCGCCCGAAGGGGATCAGTCCAGCCGCAACGAAACGCGCGGCCAGCTCGGACGTTTCTTGTGGGACGTAGTTCAGTGCCTTGACGGCTTTGTTTCCCTGCGAGATGCGCTGACCCGCATACAAGAGTCCGAGATCCTTGAACAATGTCGGCACGCCACGAAATGGCACGTCACTTTGCTGTCCGTCGGCCTTCTTCGCGAGTTCTCGTGCGTGCTCGAGCCAAACGATGTTGACGGCATTGATGTGAGGGTTGTACTCGTTGTAGCGCTCGATCGCGGCTTCCAGCAATTCCGACGGTGACACTTTCTTGTCGCGCACCAACCGTGCCTGTTCGAGAGCGGACATGAAACGTGTGTCGCGAGCGAGCGAGGACAAGGTCACGTCTCACTAACCTAATGAGACCGTGACGTTGCAACATTCATCGGGGCGAACGTCGGTACTTCAGATCCTTCGCGCCCCGTCCGTCGGCGCGTACATCGGTGCCAACGTGTTGCTGTACGTGGGTCTGTCCTTGCAAGTCACCACGTTGGCCAAGCAGGTGTACGACATCACGCGCCGTGAGTTGGATCTGGGGTTTCTCGGGCTGGCGGAGTTCCTACCGATTGCACTCTTGGTGTTCATCACCGGCACCGTCGCCGACCGATTCAACCGCAAACGTATTTCGCAGATCGCCATGTGTGGCGAGCTGGCGTCTGCATTGTTGCTGATGTGGTACGCCTCGACGGAGCCAACCGGCGTGTTCCCGATATTTCTGATCGCCATCCTGTACGGCGGCTCGCGTGCATTTCTTGCCCCGAGTATGCGACCCATCGCTGCATCGATTGCTCCGGAGGGTCGTCTGCCCCAGATGATTGCGTTGTATTCCACCGTGTGGACATCGGCCGGAATCGTGGGTCCGGCGATGTCGGGGTTCTTGTATTCGGCGTCACCCGTTGTCGCATACGGGGTGGGATCGGCATTGATTGCATCGGCGATCGTGCTCTTCTCCGGCGTGCGCGTGCCGGCGACGCAGCATGGCGCAGCAGGCAATGAGCGACCAACGCTCCAGTCGGCGGTCGAAGGTCTTCGCTACATCCGGCGAACGCCGATCTTGTTTGCGGCGATCTCGCTCGACCTGTTCGCCGTGTTGTTCGGTGGTGCTGTTGCGTTGCTACCGGTGATTGCCGAGGAGCGTCTCGGAGTGGGCAACATCGCATACGGATGGCTGCGAGCATCCGCCGGAATCGGTGCAGGTGCAGTTGCATTGCTTCTGGCGATTCGCCCATTGCGTCGTTACGTCGGTCGTTGGTTGCTGGTGGCAGTTGCAGTGTTCGGTATTGGCACCATCGTGTTGGGTTTGACTCGCAATTACTGGATTGCATTCTTTGCGGTGATGGTGCTGCACGGTGCCGACATGGTGAGCGTGTTCGTACGCGGTTCGATCGTGCCACTCGTTACGCCGGACGACAAACGTGGTCGTGTCTCTGCCGTGGAGAACGTGTTCATCGGGGCGACGAACGAACTCGGTGCGTTCGAGTCGGGTGTGGCGGCGCAGGCAGTTGGCGTGCCGGCAACGGTGGTGGGTGGAGGTGTGCTCACGCTCGGAGTTGTCGGCGTATGGTGGTTCAAGTTCAAGGAGATGCGCAACGTGGATCGTTTCGAGGACTTGAAACCAACATGATGCCGAGAGCGTCCAGCGCAGTCATCGTTGCGTGCGTCGCACTCATGTCGTTGAGTGCATGTGGCGAGTCGAATACAACAGGCGAGTCGGGTGTGCTGGAGGGCGTCGGTCGTTTGCCGGGCTACGACTTCTGGGCTCCGGTCACGTTGCCCGACGGTGTGGAACTACAACTTCCACTACCCGAAGGTGGACCAGTGGGCGGACGGGTGACGGGCAATCGTGTGCTGCTCGTGGGTGATTCGATCTTTGCGTCGACTGCCAAGCGCTATGGCAACGAAATGTGCGACACACTCGAGCCTCTTGGGTGGCAGGTGGCGGTGGAAGCCGAGCCCGGACGCTTTGCGGAGTTCGGCACGCGAGTGTTGAAGTCACGCATCGATGCCGTATGGGACGTCGTGGTCATCTACTTGGGCACCAACTACGAGGGAAACGAGAAGTCGCTTCGCGGAGAGTTCGAGGAGATGTTCACCATCACCAAGGGAGTGGAAACCGTCGTACTCACTACCGGCGTGTTTCGCGACGCGCAGAAAGTGGTGAATGCCACCATCAAGGAAGTGGCCGACCAGTTCGACCACGTACACGTATTGGACTGGTCGAGTGTCGCCAAGGTGAAGGGCATCACCGGGAAGGACAGGATTCATCTCTCCGATGCGGGTCGCGCGGCGTTGGCGCAAACCATTGGCAGGGCTCTCGACTACGCGCCGTTTCGCGAGCCCGAATGTCTCGACTCACGATTCCGTGACGACACGGCGATCAATGCGGACGATCCGGTATCCGGCGACGAACCTGCAACTAACTCGGGTTCGACAGAGACGACGCTTCCTTGAGTGCGCGGCGTCGCGCCGCACGTTCCTTGGCCTGTGCGGTGGTTATCTCACGATGATGCGCGCGACACAGCACCTCTAGCCCGCCGAGACCGTTCTGATCGGGGCTCAAATGGTGATGGCAACCCGGACCGTATCCGCGACCATCGCGAGCGGTGCGATGGTTGACTTCGCAATCGCGTCGCTCGGCGGAGCAGTCCGGACGCTCGCAGAAATACTTGGCGCGACGTTTTGCGGCCGATCGTGCAAAGCGCCAAATGTGGTTGCGCTGATACGCACGGGCGCACGCATTGCCGCACCACGTGCGACGACGGGCCGCTTCGATGGCCGTATTGCACCATTGACAACGACCAGGCTCTCCTTGCCACGCAGAGAGTGCACAACTGATGCGCTCGAGTTCGAGTGCGGAGTGTTCGCCTGGCGCACGCGTCACTGTCACGCGGCGGCGACGCGACTTACGAGCGGAGGTTGACCGGCGTCGCGCGCGTCGCATTGACCATGTCGAAGAAGTCGTTGCCTTTGTCGTCGATCACGATGAATGCGGGGAAGTCGCGTACTTCGATCTTCCACACGGCTTCCATACCAAGGTCGGAGTATTCGAGGACTTCCACCTTGGTGATGCAATCCTGTGCCAAGCGAGCGGCGGGACCACCGATCGATCCGAGGTAGAAGCCACCGAACTCTTTGCATGCATCGGTGACTTGACGCGAACGGTTGCCTTTGGCGAGCATCACGAAGCTGCCGCCGGCTTTCTGGAACTCTGCAACGTAGGAGTCCATGCGACCAGCAGTGGTGGGACCGAATGCGCCCGACGCATAACCCTCCGGTGTCTTTGCCGGCCCCGCGTAATACACGCAGTGATCCTTGAAGTAGTCGGGCAGCGTTCCCGTCGTTTCCAGGCGTTCCTTCAACTTGGCATGCGCGATGTCTCGTGCCACCACCATCGGGCCGGTCAGCATCACACGGGTCTTCACCGGGTACTTGGACAGTTCCTTGCGTATCTCGGCCATCGGACGATTGAGGTCGATCTGCACCACGTGGTCGCTGAGGTCGTCGTGGGTGACTTCGGGGAGGAATTGCGCAGGGTCGGTTTCGAGTTGCTCGAGGAATACTCCGTCGCGGGTGATCTTGCCGAGGGCCTGACGATCGGCGCTGCATGACACCGCCATGGCCACCGGGCAACTTGCACCGTGTCGCGGCAGGCGGATGACGCGAACATCGTGACAGAAGTACTTGCCACCGAACTGCGCACCGATGCCCGTTTGCTGCGCGAGTTGCAGCACTTTCCGTTCCAAGTCGAGATCACGGAAGCCGTGTCCGGCCGCGCTTCCTGAAGTGGGCAGTGAATCGAGGTACCGAGTGCTCGCCAACTTGGCGACTTCCACGGCGTACTCGGCGGAAGTTCCACCGACGACCACTGCAAGGTGGTACGGCGGACACGCGGCAGTGCCGAGGGTCTTCATCTTCTCGAACAGCCACGGCAACAAGGTTTTCTCGTTGAGCAACGCCTTGGTTTCTTGGAAGAGGTAGCTCTTGTTCGCCGAGCCTCCGCCCTTGGCGATGAAGAGGAACTTGTACTCGTCACCGTCGACCGCGGCAATCTTGATTTCTGCAGGCAGGTTGGTGCACGTGTTGACTTCTTCGTACATCGACAATGGTGCAAGTTGGCTGTAGCGGAGGTTGCTGGTGAGGTACGTGTCGTAGATTCCGCGTGAGATGGCGGCGTCGTCGCCACCGTTCGTCATCACGAACTGACCCTTCTTGGCCTTCACGATTGCAGTTCCGGTGTCTTGGCACATTGGCAACACACCGCCAGCGGCGATGGAAGCGTTCTTCAGGAGGTCGAGAGCGACGAACCGATCGTTGTCGCTGGCTTCGGGGTCGCTCAGAATGCCGGCGAGTTGTTGCAGGTGACCGGTGCGGAGGAAGTGGGCGATGTCGCGCATCGCCTCGGCAGTAAGTCGGGTGATTGCACTTGCATCAACTCGAAGGAACTCGCCCAGCGATGTTTTCTCCACCGACACGCCCTCGCGAGTGATGAGTCGGTACTCCGTGGTGTCGGGTCCAAGCGGCAGGAGATCGACGTGGGAAAACGGTTCGGGTGCGGACATCACACCAGCGCTGGAGTACCGGCGAATGCCCCGGGGTCACCCGGCGCAGGAATGAGCGGTTTGCTCCACGAGACGGTGCGCGCAACTTCGTCGGTGACGGCGCGCCACTCGAGTGGATTCCAGCCTTCAGCCTTTGCCGTCACGTTGCCGTCGATACGTAAGAAGGTGAATGCCGGTAATTGTGTGAGCCCGAGTTGTTTGACGAACGTTCGATCGGGATCGCAGAACACGAGCGCTTCGTTGACGAGTGGTCCGAGGAATGCGCGTGCATCGTCGGCGCCGGCGGTGACCACGTAATTGGTGCGCACGCTGGAGCCAGCGAATTGCGCCAGGATGCGGCGCGCCGTTGGTAGCAACCACGCACTTTCGTTGGTGTACGGATCGATGACCACTGACAACAGGTGGAACGTGGTGAGCAACTCGTGCAGAGGGCGCGAAGGCCCATCCAATGGCTGCAACACCGTGTCGGGAGACGGCGTAATCACATCTGTGACGGTAGCAAGTCGCAAGTACAGTTTTCGTAATGCACCCCATCGAGCGCTTGCGATATGTGGCACGCGCCGATGGTGCGGGGCCCGGCGTGTTGGTACGTGAAACTGCGTTGGCGCTCTGCGACATGGACATGGATCCGCAGTCATTGGTACTTGCATGCAGGCGAATCGTGGAGCGGCATCCTTCGATGGCGCAGTTGTGGTGGTTGTGCGCCAACGTGCTTGCGGCTGCCGAGCCATTCGCGCGTGCCCGAGCCTTGGCGCTCGTCGTAGAACGTGACGATACGCCGGGACATCTCGACGATGTCCTTGGTGATGATTCACGCGTGGTCATCGTCGGCTGGCCGTTCAACACCGTGAAGTGTTTGGCGCAACGGGGTGATGCACTCATGTTGGTGGTCGACAGTCACGGCGAGGGCGAGGCGCTCGTCGATCGTTTGCATGATGCGGAGATTGCGGCCGAACTGGTGCCGTTCGAATACCTTGCCGGCGCAATCGCAAGTGCGGATGCGGTGATCGTCGAGGCGCTTGCGTGCGGCCCCGATGCCGTATTGGCGGTTGGCGGTTCGCGAACCGTCGTCGACACCGCGCGTGCCCACGGTAAGCAGGTGTGGCTGGTGGCCGGAGCGGGAACTCGACTGCCGAATGTGTTGTGGAAGGGAATGCTCGCCGGCTTGGAGGTGCATGGTGATTGGCGAGTGGGTCTCGACGTGATTCCTGCATCGTCGTTTGCAAAGGTGGTGGGCCCGAATGGTGCAACCGACAACGTGTCGGGGAATCTCGAGCCGGAATGTCCGCCCACAACCGAGCTCCTGCGTCGCAGCGTCATCTAGCCTGCAAGACATGTCTCCACGCTCGCGCGACCTGCCCCGCCGTTCTTGTTTGTCGATTCCGGGATCGTCGGAAAAAATGATGGGGAAGGGTCCGGGCATTCCCGCCGACATGGTGTTCTTGGATTTGGAGGACGCAGTCGCACCGAAGGAAAAGGAGGCCTCACGTGCACGAGTGGCGCAAGCCATCAAGACGCAGGACTGGGGCGACAAGGTGCTGTGTGTTCGAGTGAACGACTGGAGCACCAAGTGGACCGCCTACGACATCATCGAAGTGGTGGGTGGTGCCGGCGAGCGGCTGGATGAAATCATGCTCCCCAAGGTGGAGTCGGCCGCGCAGATCGTGGCAACCGACATGTTGTTGCGACAGGTGGAAATCGCCAACGGTTTGCCCGTGGGTCACATCGGCATCGAAGCACAAATCGAAACGGCGCGTGGACTCATCAATGTTGAGGAGATTTGCGCAGCGAGCCCCCGATTGGAAACCATCATCTTTGGCCCTGCCGACTTCGCAGCAAGCATGGAAATGCCCGTACTCACCGGTGGCGTGCAAATTCCGGATTATCCCGGGGACCACTTCCATTACGTGTTCAACAAGATCCTCATGGCCGGTCGCGCGAACGGGCTGCAGGTGATCGACGGACCGTACCTCTATATCCGCGACGCTGACGGCTTCCGCGATTATTGCAAGCGCACCCGTACCCTCGGCTACGACGGCAAATGGGCGTTGCACCCCGACCAGGTGGCGATCCTCAACCAGGTGTTTTCGCCAACGCAGGAACAATTCGATCGTGCGTGCGCAATTCTCGATGCCTACCAAACCGCCACCGAGGGCGAAGGTAAGGGTGCCGTGATGTTCGGTGACGAAATGATCGACGAGGCGAGTCGCAAGATGGCACTCAAGTTCATCTCACGTGGCAGTCGCGCCGGCCTGACGCGCTCCAAGTAAACGTCGCGAGATGACGACCACGAGTCGCGCAGCGACGGTACGGAACTAGGCGTCGCACCGTGGCAAAACGTTTCGACGGCGTGTTGTTCGACGCCGG
>JBBANV010000028.1:0-4189 GCA_040401775.1 Ilumatobacteraceae bacterium | reverse complement strand
GAACTAGGCGTCGCACCGTGGCAAAACGTTTCGACGGCGTGTTGTTCGACGCCGGTGGCATCTTCGTGATTCCGGATCCCGTGGCAACTGCAGTGGCCATCTCGCCATTCGGTGGTTCCACCGATACGAACGTTCTCGTGCGCTGTCACTACGCAGGAATGGAAGCACTCGATTCGGTGGCGAGCAAGCGAACCGATCCGTCGATCGACACGATCACCTGGGACATCTATCGGCACGCGTACGTGCGCACTGCGGGAGTAGCCGACGACAACGTGGAACCCGCGGCTCAGGCCATGCGTCGACTGTTTTCCCCGTACTACTGGCGGTTCCCGATGTTGGAGTCGGTTGCAGCGCTCGGTCAACTGCATTACCGAAAGGTGCCCATCGGCGTGGTGTCCAATGCGAGCGGACAAATCGAGGCAACGCTCGACAACTTGTGTATCTGTCAAGTGGGTCCTGGTGCAGGTGTTCCGGTGAGCATCGTGACCGACTCGCACGTCATCGGGTATGCAAAGCCCGACCCACGAATTTTTTCCGATGCCATCGCCGCGCTCGGCTTGTCACCGGACCGGATTGCGTACGTGGGTGATTCGTACGTGAACGATGTTGGTGGGGCTCGCGCTGCCGGGTTGGTTCCACTGTTGTACGACCCGTTCGATGATCACGCCGAGTACGACTGCGAGCGCCTCGGCTCGCTGCACGAGTTGCTGGAGTTCGTCGCCTAGCCCTGTATGTGGCGGTGGTGCTGTCCGCCTAGCCCTGGACGGATTCGACGAGACGGCGCGCAATCACCTTCAGGCACAACGTTTCGTCCGCACCCTCGAAGATCGACAACACGCGTGCGTCGACATACAAGCGACTCACCGGGTATTCCTCTGCGTAGCCGTAGCCACCATGGATTTGCATTGCTTCGCGAGTGACCCACTCCGCGGCCTTGCATACGTACGCCTTCACCATGCTGGCTTCCATCGCGCCTTCACCCTTGCCCATCATCTTTGCCACGGCATAGCTGAACTGGCGTGAAGCCTGGATGACCACGGCCATGCGACCGAGCTTCACCTGGGTGAGTTCGTAGTCGATGATGTTCTTGCCGAACACGTTGCGGTTGTTCGCATAATCGAACGCTGCTTCGTAGGCGGCTTGCATCAAGCCAACAGCGCGTGCTGCGGTTTGCAAACGACCGTTTTCGAAACCTTCCATCTGGAAGTAGAAGCCCTTACCAAGTCCGTCGTTCTCGCCGATCAAGTGATCGGCAGGTACGAACCAGTTCTCGATCGCGATCTCGTACGAGTGCATACCGCGATACCCGATGGTGTCGATGGGACGGCCTTCCATCTTTCCGCCGCCGTCTTGTTGAAACACGAAGCCGTGCGCCTCGCCAAGCGGCTTTGGAACGATGAAGAGACTCAATCCGCGATGCGACTTCGAGCGATCCGGATCGGTTCGTGCCAACAACATCAATACGTTGGCGCGCGCCGCAAAGGTGCACCAGGTTTTTACGCCGTTGATGACGTAGCCGTCCACGCCATCGCGGTTTGCGGCGGTGGCGGTGGTCTTCAGTGATGCAACATCGCTGCCGTAGTCGGGTTCGGTAACGGCCACTGCCGCCATGACTTCGGCAGTAGCCAACTTGGGCAGCCAATAATGCTTCTGCGCTTCGGTTCCACCCTTCACCAAGGCACGGGTGAGAATCTCGGGTCGCGTGATGAGCGAGCCTCCGATACCTAGTGATGCACGCGACAGTTCCTCCGTGGCAACGCAGCTGGCCATGTATTCGCCCTCGCCACCTTCACTGAACCCACCGAACTCCGATGGAATGGAAAGCCCGAACGCACCGATGTCCGCAAGGCCACTGATGATCTCTTCCGGAACGTCGGCATTCTCGCGATGGACATGCTCGGCGTGTCTGCCAATCACCTTCTTGCCGAAACTGCGGAAGGTATCCTGCACCATTTCGTAATCGTTGTCGAGGTGACGTGGGCCGGTGCTTGCGGCGAGGGAAGCCAGTAGTCGTGGTTCGCGATACGTGGCAACGAACGGCTCGTATGCAGAGAGCTCGGAGAGCTGAACCGTCCAGAGTTGTTCGCGGCCAATCAATCGACTCGACAAATCGTGCACCATGTCGGCGACGAATGCGCACGTGATGGTTGCCTCGAGTTCACCCTTGGCGCCGTAGTCGATGAGCGAGCGTGCCGTCTCGAGCGCTGCGCTCGCGTGAGCCAAGTCGTAAGCAAGCGTTTGCTGACGCTCCGGTCCGCCCGCTTCGGCCAGACGTTGAACGGCACGTCGCAGAAGTGCGGCCACGCCTTCCACGATGGTGGCGGCAGTGGTGAGGTCTTTGACGGAGTCGTGCACGAAACTCAACGGTAGTGAAGTGACTTTCGTTCTCCCCGTCCCAGCTGGGAAATAGTGGTATCGGAGGTCGTGGCACACGCCACGGGCTCATTTACGCTGGAGTAATGCTGAAGGCACTGCGCTGGGTGCTTTTTGCCATCGTCATCTACTTCTTCGTCCTGCCGCTGGTGCCGGCGTTCCGCAACGCCATCGGCGACCTGACCCGTATCGACCCCGTGCTCCTGGCAGTGGCAATCGGGCTGGAGTTCGTTGCCCTGTACTGCTACACCCTGCTCACCCACGCTGCCCTCGGTTCCGACGCCAATCGGCTGACCCGGTTCGACCTGTTTCGCATTCAGCTCAGTACTCGTGCCCTCGGCAGCATCCTGCCCGGCGGGAGTGCTGCGAGCAATGCGCTCGGATTCAAGCTCATCACGAGCTCGGGTATCTCCAAGGCCGATGCCGGATTCGCGTTGGCGACCGCAGGGATCGGGTCGGCAGTCATTCTCAACGTGCTGTTGTGGATCGGCTTGGTGGTGTCAATTCCGCTGCGCGGATCGAGCCCGGTGTACGGCACGGCTGCAGTTGCCGGAGCCGTGTTGATGGCAATCGTTGGTGCGGTGGTGTTCGGCATCGTCGACGACAAGGGCCGACTGCATCGCCTCGTGCGATGGTTCTACGACAAGCTCGGGCGCGACGGTGAGTCGGCGGCGAATCTTCTCGACCACTTGCGCGATCGCATTCGCGGACTATTGGCCGAACGTGACGTGTTGAGACGGGTCATCATGTGGGGCACCGTCAACTGGCTACTCGACCTGCTGGCGTTGTGGTTGTTCTTGCGGGCATTCGGTGGAAGCGTTTCGCCCGACGGACTACTCGTGGCATTCGGTTTGGCAAACGTCTTGGCTTCCGTTCCGATCACACCCGGTGGTCTCGGCATCGTGGAGGGAATCTACATTCCAACGCTGGTCGGTTTCGGAGTTCCGGCAGCAACTGCAACCGTCACCGTGCTCACGTATCGCATCGCGCAGTTTTGGTTGCCGATCCTCGTGGGCGGTGTGAGCTATGCGTCGCTGCGCATCGGGGCAGTCACTCCGGTGCCCACTCCGCAAAGTCGCTTGAGTCGTCTGCAGTCGGCTGCGCGGGCAGGTTCGCAAGTGAGCGAATCGAAGGCTCGCTGGATCGAGCGCAACGCTCCGCGTGACCGCACGGGAATGTTCGAAACCCCGACGTATGAGGACACGGGGGAGCAGCCACAGCAACCCGGCGGCGAACCGCAACAACGGCCGCGCGACGAGTAAGCCCTACTCTGGACGTCATGACCACACACGAGCGCCCTTTTGGTCGGCACCTCGAAGATTTCGTCGTAGGTGACATCTACAAGCATTGGCCGGGCAAAACCATCACCGAAGCCGACGATCATCTCTTTTGCATGATCACCATGAACCATCACCCGTTGCACACCAACGACTGGTTCGCATCGCGCAGCGTGCAGGGTCGCAACGTAGTGGTGGGCAACCTCGTGTATTCGCTCGTGCTGGGCATGAGCGTGCCCGATGTGAGTGGTGCGGCAATCGCCAACTTGGAAGTAGAAACGCTGCAACACAAACACCCCACGTTCCACGGCGACACGATTCATGCCGAAACGCGAGTGCTGGAGGTCGCAGAGTCGAAGTCCAAGCCCGATCGCGGAGTCGTGACGGTGGAGACCAAGGGTTTCAATCAGGACGGTAAAGAGGTGTGTTACTTCCGTCGTCGAGTCATGGTGTGGAAGCGGGCCGCTGCCCCAACCCGCGAGCGCCCGTACGACGGCCGTGACGTTTGGTCGGAGTGAATCAGTCGGCCATCACCGAAC
>JBBANV010000027.1:0-15764 GCA_040401775.1 Ilumatobacteraceae bacterium | reverse complement strand
GTCTCACGGCTCATCAACATCAGGGCTATGGTCCGGAAGCGATCGAGACGTTGCTCAAATTCATGGAGGACAACCGCGGTGACATCGTGGTGATCGTGGCGGGGTACCCCAAAGAAATGCAGGGATTCCTCGACGCAAACCCTGGGTTGCGCAGTCGCTTCGACGTGGTGATTGACTTCCCCGACTACGCCACCGCCGAGTTGGGTCAGATCTTCGACCTCTATCTCGAGCAGTACGAGCTCACCCTCACCGTGGATGCACGCGAGAAGATGATCTCCTACGTGAACTCACTTCCGCGTGGCCGAGGTTTCGGTAACGGTCGTGCGATGCGCAACCTCTTCAACGAAGTAGTTCGCCGCCATGCGGTGTGGGCAACTCGCAATGGTGAGATCAACGCCGCCGACCTCACCACCATTACGGCAGAGGTGATTCCCGATCCGGGTACTGCGGTGAGTGCACCCGAGTCGGGTGGTCACCGCGGCGTCTACTTGTGATTGGCGTGTGCGAGCGACGCCGCTAGTGCGTACTCGCGTCGAGTTTCGACGCGAGTAATGCCAACAGCGTCTCGGGGTTGCCATTGCAACTCTCGAGCTCGTCTGGCGTTGCAAACATGATGACGCCGCCGTCAGTGCGAGCCACCACGGCCGGCAGGTGGGTGCCGATGCAGGCTCGCACGTCGGCGGGTTGATCGTTGCGGTGGTAGGTGGCAAACGGCACGGGTAGCCGAGCCTCGCACGCTTGCCACTGCGACTTCTTGGTGAACACGCCGTGGGTGATGTCGCACAAACCGCAGTGACGCCGTCCAAGCCGCGCACCGACCCAATACGACACTTCGCCCCACAGCGTGGCGTCCGCGTCGTATACCCCGATGAGTTCGCGAACGGCCATGTGCCGAGGCTACGACGCGACAACTACCGTTGGGGCGTGCTCATCGCCACTTGGAACGTGAACTCGCTCAAGGCCCGACTGCCACGGGTGCAGGCATGGCTGGAAGACGTGCAACCCGATGTGGTGCTGATGCAGGAAACGAAGATGACCGACAAGGCGTTTCCCGCACTCACCTTCACCGAGATGGGATACGAGTCGGCACATTTTGGTCAAGGTCAGTGGAATGGCGTTGCGGTGTTGTCGAAGGTGGGTCTCACCAACCCCAGGACCAACTTCGTGGTCGGTGAGCCGGATGCAGAAGCTCGAATCATTACGGCTGACTGCGGTGGCATCACCGTGGTGTCGGTGTACGTGCCGAACGGTCGCGCGCTCGACCACGAGCACTACCAATACAAGTTGCGTTGGCTCGACCAATTGGCCGAACATGTGGCGGCAATCGCCAAGCCTTCCGGCAATTTGGTGGTGGCGGGCGATTACAACATCGCGCCATCCGACATCGACGTGTGGGATGCAAAGGCACTCGAAGGCTCCACCCACGTGAGTGCCCCGGAGCGTCAACGTCTCGAGGCGCTCGCCAAGTGGGGCCTGCGCGACATCGTGCGCGAGCAACATCCCGAGCCCGGCATCTATTCGTGGTGGGACTACCGCAACGGGTCGTTTCACCGTGGATGGGGAATGCGAATCGACTTGGCGCTCGTCACCGACAGCGTGGCAAAACGAACCACCTGGTCGGCAATCGATCGAAATGCACGAAAAGGTGAGCAGCCAAGCGACCATGCACCCGTGTTGATCGAGGTCTCCCCGTAATGCAGCAGTCAGGGGGAGCTGGCGAGAACCACTTTGGTGGTTTCCACATCCAGGCCGGGCCGCTATCGGAGGACGACGTAGCCCGCGTGGAGCTCGCCGACGAGGTACGCGCCATGATTCGTGAAATCATCTCCACCGACGCATCCATCGAGGAGATTCGTCGTGTGCGTGATCAGATTCGCGCCGGCGTGGATGCACTCGTCGCCAAAGGTCATGTCGGTGCGGACGGTGTGAATGAAGCAGCTCTCGCCGAGCGACGCAAGAACTTTCTGGCTCGCAGCCCGGTGTTGGGCACCATCAACCCCATTGCGGTTCCACTGGTGGTCAACGTGTTGCAAGAAGGCGCAAGTGCAACCGTGGAAGGTCGAATCACGTTCACCGAGCCGTACGAGGGTGCACCCGGCTGTGTGCATGGTGGTTTCATCGCCAGTGCGTTCGATGAGGTGTTGGGTGTTGCGCAGTCGGCGTCGGGACAGCCGGGAATGACGGCCAATCTGACGGTTGATTACCGTTCGCCCACTCCGCTACTTCGCGAATTGGTGTTCCGCGGGTGGTGCGAAAAGGTGGAAGGACGAAAGATCTACACGCGTGGCACGCTGCATCACGGTGAGACGTTGTGTGCGGAGTCGACCGGACTCTTCATCTCGATGCGACCCGAATTGTTCGAACGGCTGCTCGCGCTGCGCGACTCGAACCAGTAGTCGGATGGCTCGATAGTCAGCTGGCAGCCGACGCCTGTGGCGCACTGGCGGCCGCAGGAACCGTGGCTACCGCAGGAGCGATTGCTGCACCCGTCGCGCCTTGCTCGCGCTGAGCCCGGTACTTTGCGCTTCGCAAGCCAACTGGGGCTGCGATGGTGAAGCCGGCAAGATGGCGTTCTTCCTCGCTCTCGCCTCCCCAGTAGCCGTATTCGTGATTCACTCGCGCGAATTCACGACACGTGGTGTTCACGATGCACTCGTTGCACAACGAACGAGCCTTTGCCTCCCGGCGAGCGCGGGCCTGTGGTCGCTCGGCCTTTGGCGCGAAGAAAAGATGTGTCTTGCCCTTGCAGTTGGCGAACTGGGTCCAGTCGATGTCGCCGATCGGCCCGCGGACCTCGAAGTCGTCGGGCAGGTTCGACTGATGGTTGGTGCGTGTATCGAAGGTGGTCATGTGGTGCCTCGAATGTGTAGGGGTTCGCACCGTCTTCTTGCTTCCCACGCTGGAAGCAAGACCCTCGTCCGACCGTATGGGAGGGGGCGGGTCGGACGAGGGGAGACTGTGCTCGGTATTTAACACTAAACGCGTCCCCGTTTTTCTGTCAAGTGGAATCGGGCTTCCGGGCTGTGACGTTTGGCAAAAGCGCCGCCGCCACGCCAGGCAGGGAGATGGTCGACTGGGCTCGCGAGGCAGTGGGGATGGACGGCTGGACGTGCCGACCGGGCTGGGCCCGATTAGAGCAGTTCGGCGGCCAGGCTGGCCACCTCGGAACGCTCGCACGCCGCCAGGGTGACATGCCCGAACAGTGACTGACCGGCGAACGCGTTGATCAACACCGCCAAGGCGTTGTTGCTTTCACCCATGTACGGGGCATCGATCTGGCTCGTGTCGCCGGTGAACACCACCTTGGTGCCCTCACCGATGCGGGTGAGGATGGTCTTCAACGTGGTGGGCTCCAAGTTCTGTGCTTCGTCCACCACCACGAATTGTCCTTGCAGCGAGCGCCCGCGCAAGAACGTGACCGATTCGAGGGTGAGTTGTCCGCGGTCGGACAAGTCCTCTATCAAGCTGCGCGCATCGCGACTGGAGCGTTCTTCGGTCAGCGCGATGATGGCATCGTGAATCGCCGACATCCACGGATCGAGCTTTTCTTCCAATCCGCCGGGAAGGAATCCAACGTCTGCGCGACCCACCGGAACGAGCGGTCGGTACACCGCGAGGCGTTCGTAGCGGCGCTGCTCCACCACCTGTTCGAGACCAGCCGCAATGGCCATCACCGTCTTGCCGGTACCGGCGCGTCCATCGAGGGCAATCACGGAAATGGTCGGGTCGAGCAGGAGCTCGAGTGCAAAACGTTGTTCTTTGTTGCGGGGTCGCAAGCCCCACGCCTCCGGCGTGTTGGTGTCCATCAGGCGCATCTCACCATCGCGGACGCGGGCGAGCGCACTTTGGGATCCGTTACGTAGGACGGCGAAGTTGTTGTTGTACAGCAACTCGGCGCCGTCCACGGCATCAAGCTGCGTTGCGCCGTTGGAATACAGGCTGTCCACCACGTTGGCGTCGGCTTCGAAGGTGACCCAACCCATGGCACGGTCCGTTGCCGAGCGGGCAATGGGGTGATGCTCACTCGCCGTAAGCCCGAGGTGGGCTGCCTTTATCCGTAGCGCCGCATCGTTCGACACCATGCACGTCGGGGCGATCTTGGACTGTCCGAGAGCAGCCCCGATGATCCGGTTGTCCGGCACGGACGGGTCGAGGCCGTGGTGCTCGAGGCGGTCACGATCCACATGGTTTACCTCGATATGCAGGGTTCCCGAATCGGGGTTGTCCGACAGCGGGGTCGGTTCGGCAAGTGAACCACCAGCTTGGCGACGCAACTCCTCGATGTTGCGCAGAGCCGTGCGTGCAGAACGACCCACATCGTCCATCCGCGTTTTCAAACTGTCGAGTTCTTCCACCACGGTGAGCGGAATCACCACGGCGCAACCCGCAAACGCGTGCATCGACATCGGATCGGCAATCAGCACGGAGGTGTCGAGCACGATTCGTTGTGGCACGAGTGACAGTGCGACACCGTGACGCTCGGTCGCAACAACTGCATCGGGTGACGACAGTGTGCGGAGCGGTTCAGCGGACAACGGTTCCAAGCATGGTCGCTGCACTTGGTGGAGTGGTGGATTGTTGTGCAATTTTTTGGTGAATTTTTCGTGGATCACGAAAATATTTTTGGCGAGCCCGACCGGGTAGTCGCGCATGTGGGTCGTGCCGTGGAGCGCGCGGCGCCAGAGTCTGAAAGCCACGACATGCAATCGTCCGACTAAATGAATTTCGTGGCAACGTTGGTGGATGTTCAATGTCGGACACGATTACCGTAAAGCTTCGTTTCAGCCAATAATTATCGGAGTTTTCTGGATCACCCAAAGCAGCTGCGCACGCTTCGTGGGGGATGTGATGCTGTGGACTTCCCAAAAAAGTCGACGAAATAGGGAATTGAGTTGCCGTTCGCGTCGGACTTTCAGTGCAACGAGCCGTGTTGTGAAGCATGTTGCGTCGCTGTCGATGGTGCTGCGCTGGTACTTGCAATCTTTCGCGGAATCCACTCAGATTGATGGTCACGGAACTCCGATTCCGAGAAAGCAAGGAATAGCAATGACCAAAGCAGATCTCCTCGCAGCAGTAGCAGCGAGCGCCAATGTCCCGGCAGCGGAAGCTGACCGTGTCATTCAGGCGTTCGTTGATCTCGTCGTTGAGTCTGCAAAGAAGGGCGACAAAGTGTCATGGCCGGGCTTCGGTTCGTTCTCGACATCAAAGCGCCAGGCGCGTACGGGCCGCAATCCTCGAACAGGGGAACCAGTCCAGATCGCCGCTTCGACAGCGATGAAGTTCAGCCCCAGCTCAACGCTGAAGGCCGAACTGAATCCAAACAGGTAATACAAACCAAGCAATACCTCAACCAATAAAAGGAGCCAAACATGGCAAAGAAGCGCAAGGCCGCAAAGAAGGCGACGAAGAAGAAGGCAACCAAGAAGGCTGCCCCAAAGCGTCGTAAGAAGGCCGCGAAGAAGAAGAAATAACTCACTCTCACCTTTAGGTGAAGTGAATCGGTTCGGAGTACGTAACGACCGGGAGGCGAAAGCCTCCCGGTTCGTTCTTTTTACGGGTTCGGCGCGGTGAGCCAATCGGCCGCCGGCTCATGGTTTCGACGCGGTGAGCCCTGCTGCGTGAAGATCGTCCGGGGTGTCCAGATCCAGCGCCAAGTCCTCACGATGAACGACTTCAACGGACAGCCCGAGGCCGGCAGCGTGTGAGAGATGCGCAGCGCACGACCCAGGCCCGTACTGGAACGTGAAGTCGCCTGCACAGGGCAGGAGCAGCACGTTGGTGCCATCTCCATGGCGGTCGGGCACCACCACCACATCGGCTGATGCGGCACAGAGCGAGGCGAGGTCCTTGGCGTGCGGGAGGTCGCTATGCACGACCATCAGCCGCTGATACCCCGCGATACGGGCGGCATCCCGCCCCGCACTTGCAGCGGCGTTGAGGCCTGATACCGCTGGCACCACCACGGAGGCACCGTGGGCACGGGCCCATGCGGCAACCTCATCGTCGTTGCACACCACGAACACCGGCAGGGGTACTGCCGCACGAAGCACCGCCTCGGCGCACCGTTGGGCAAGGGTTCGGCGAGAGTCGGGTGACAGCGAGTCTGCGAGGCGTGTCTTGGCCAGGGCGAACGACTTGATCGGCACCACCACGGCAACGTCAGCGGCAACGCTCACTCGGCGACTCCAGCGGGTGCGCTCATCGGGTTGAGCCTACGATTTGGGCGTGGGATTGCCCTTTGCTCGAGTCGCCGTGATTGGCGCTGGCTCGTGGGGCACCACGATGGCATCGCATCTCGCGCACAATGCGCCGACGGTGTTGTGGGCACGACGACCCGAACTTGCCGAAGAGTTGCGAACCACGCGTGTGAACTCGCGATACCTCCCCGAACATCGGGTGCATGGCGAATTGCAGATCACCAGCGACTTGGTCGATGCGGTAACCGATGCTTCGTTGGTGGTGGTGGCGGTGCCGTCGGCTGGGTTTCGCGATGTGGTGCGGTCGTTGGCATTGCATCTCGAATCATCCGCAGTCCTGATGAGCTTGACGAAAGGTCTGGAGCGCGGCACCGGACGTCGAATGAGCGAAGTGTTGATGGACCTGGCACCCACCCATGTGGTGTCGGTGCTGTCGGGACCGAATCTGGCAGGTGAGATTGCAGCGGGGCAGCCGGCGGCAAGCGTGGTGGCGTGCACCGATGCACGGGTGGCGGTTCGATTGCAAGAAGTGTTTACGCGGCCGTTGTTTCGTGTGTACACCCACGACGACGTGATCGGATGCGAAATCGGTGGCGTAGTGAAGAACGTGATCGCCATCGCTGCCGGTATGGCACACGGCATGGGTTTTGGCGACAACTCGCGAGCCACGTTGATCACCCGCGGCTTGGTGGAAATGGGTCGCTTGGGTGCGAAGCTCGGCGCGAACCCAGGCACGTTTTCCGGACTTGCGGGGATGGGTGACGTGATCGCCACGTGTTCGTCGATGAAAAGCCGCAACACCACCGTGGGTGTGAGGTTGGGCAAAGGAGAGTCCATCGCTGACATCAACGCGTCGATGAACCACATGGTGGCCGAAGGTGTGAAGAGTGCGGGCACGGTGGTGGCGTTGGCACGCAAGGTTGGTGTCGAGATGCCCATCTCCGAGGCGGTGGCCGAAGTGTGCGAGGGGCGCTTGAGTGCGGCCGATGGCTTGATGCGACTCATGACGCGCTCGCGCAAGTCTGAGCGCGAGTAAATTGCGTCGGAACGAATGACGATGTCACAGCAGGGGATTCGAATCGGGTTGCATGGTGCGGGAAGCGCTGTGGTCGATGCGGCCGGTGTGGTGCATCCCGATGGCTGGCGTGGCGAGAGTTGCGGCTGGTGGTTGGCGGCCAGCGACAAGTGGCACGACCCTCGTACCTCGCCGAGTGTTCGCCAGCAGCGCATCGACGGCACACCGGTGGCGCAAACCAAACTCGCAGTGCCCGGCGGCGATGTGGTGCAACGAGTATTCGTCGTTGCCGACAACGGCGGACGTCTGGTGATGCAGGTGTCCAACGAGTCGCCCGATCCCGTCGTGGTGGCCGTGCCCACTCGCGAGATGTCGAGCACGGCGGCTGCTGGGGCGAGCCGCCCGCAAGGTATCGAAACTCCGAACGAAGTGATGGCCTATCCGCTGTCTCACCGAGCCAGCATCACGTTTGCCTGGCCGTTGGTGAAGTCGCGCTTTCGCAAGGCTGCATCTATCGATGCCGGGCTCCTGCCATCGCACGATCAGGTGGTGCGCGGCTGGGTGCTCACCAGTGAACGAGCCAGCCGAGTGGTTCCCGATTCTGCGGCGCTGGTGACTGCACGCTGTGAGCTGTCGCTCATGACCCCACGTGACATCGACGAGTTGTTGGATGCCGATCCTGCACTGGGGATGTTGACGATTGCCGAACGAGTTCGCATGGGCGACAACCCGCGGGAGTGGACTTCGCAGATTGCCGACGCGGCACGTCGTGTGGCAAAGCATCCGCAGCGCTCCCAATGGACCTCGCGTGCACTGGTGATGGCTGCGCGAACGCTCGTCGCCGCTGAGGAGACATTGGCGGCCGACGACGTGGTGGAGCTGTGGCAACGTGTGGCAACGAGCGCGACCCGCACCGTTGGCGCATCCGCCGACGATGCCACGGCCGCACACACCGCGACTCCCCGTGCTGCGGTTATGCAAACTGCAACCATCGAGCACCGTTTCGTGCATGCGATCACGCGCACGAGTGCCGCCGTGTTGCCGACGGGTATCCCCATGGCATGGCGTGGGGCGAACGTGGAAGCCCACGGTGTGGTGGCAACGCCGGAGCATCGAGTGTCGTTGGCGTTGCGCTGGCACGGGGAAAACGTTGCGCTGTTGTGGGAAGTCGATGGCCCACCTGGGCTGCAGTTGAGCGCCCCGACGGTCGATGCGAGTTTCTCCACCGTTGCTGCGCAGGGCGAAGCACTGTTGCGAGTGGCACCGTGACTGCCGGTGGCACCGTGACCGCCGGTGGCACCGTAGCCATCGGCGCCACGTCAGGCGGCGTCCGCTTGCGACATCAGCCCACGCTCGCACTGGAACGCTCGCTCCAAGGCCTGGTGTGCGGCGTTGACGAAGTAGGCAAGGGTTCCTGGGCTGGTCCGCTCGTGGTGTGCGTGGCGGTGTTGTCATCCGACGTTGCCGAGGAAGACTTCGTGGCGCGCGACTCCAAGTCGGTCAGTGAGAAGAAGCGTGAGCAACTCTTCGATGTGGTGGCCGATCAGTGTGCTGCGTGGGCACTGGGGAGTGCAACGAACAACGAATGCGACCAACTCGGCATGAGCGCTGCACAACGTTTGGCCACCACGCGCGCATTCGAGGAGTTGGCGCAACGCAACGTTCGACCCGACTGTGCGATCGTGGATGGTCGCTGGAATTTCGTGTCACCCAACGTTCCGCGCGTGGTGATGAAGGTGAAGGCCGATACCGAATCCCTCTCGGTTGCCGCAGCCAGCGTGCTCGCAAAGGTTTCTCGAGACCGATTGATGCGGGCGGCCGCCGAGGCCCATCCGCACTGGTCGTTTGACACCAACAAGGGCTATCCGTGCCCCAAGCATCGTGCGGGCTTGCGCGACCGTGGTGTATCGCCGCTGCACCGCACCAGCTGGGCATTCATGGAGAACCTCGGCTTGCGCTAGGCACGGCGTGCCTCTGGCGCATCGCAGCCGTGTGGCTGGCGCACTCAGCCTTTTTGTGTGCCGACCTTGAGGTCGCGGAACGCCGACTTGGAGTCGATGCCGGGTTCCTTTGGCAGACCGAGCACTCGCTCACCCACGATGTTGCGCATCACTTCGTCGGATCCTCCGGCAATGCGCATGCCGGGTGCGCCGACCACCAATTGGTGCCACGCGTAGGTGCCCCACTCGCCGGTGTCGGCTTGCAACTTGGCACCGAGCACGTGGCAGAGGAAATCGTTGAGTAACTGCTGGTTGTTGACCAGTGCCATCTTGGAGATCGACATCTCCGGTCCGGGCGTTTGGCCGGCCTTCATCTTGTCCATCGCTCGCTTGTTGTTGAAATTGGCCACTCGATAGTTGATGTACAAGTTGGCCACCATGTCGCGCACCAACGCATCGTTCTCCAAGCCGTAGTGGCGCACCATCTGCGTGATTCGGGTCATCATCGACACTTCGCCGCCACCCGAGCCTGCGCCGATTGCGGCGCGCTCGTTCATCAATGTGGTGAGGGCAACGCCCCAGCCGTTGTTCACGTCACCGAGTCGGTACCAGTCGGGAACTCGCACTTCGTTGAAGAACACTTCGTTGAAGCTGGCGCCGCCGGTCATCTGTCGCAGCGGGCGAATCTCCACTCCCGGTGCCTTCATGTCGACGAGAAATCCGGTGAGGCCCTTGTGTTTGGGAAGTGAGGGGTCGGTGCGGCAGATGATTTCGCCGATGTCGCTGTAATGCGCGCCCGATGTCCACACCTTTTGGCCGGTGATGATCCACTCGTCTCCGTCGCGCTCGGCCTTGGTTTGCAGCGACGCCAAGTCGCTTCCTGCGCCGGGTTCGCTGAACAACTGACAACCGACGATGTCGGCTCGCCACATGGCGCGCAGGTACTTTTCTTTTGCTTCCGGTGAACCATGGGCCAGGATCGTCGGGGCAACCATGCCAAGGCCGATGGTGAAGATGCTCTGGTTCGGCACCTTGTAGTTGGCTTCCACGGCGGCATACGCACGCTCGTGCTCTGCGGTGAGACCGGCGCCGCCGTATTCCTTCGGTCCGGTGATCCAGCCGAAGCCCGCATCGAACTTCTTGGTACGCCACTGCTTGGCGGTGACCACCATTTCCTGCTCGGCCTCGCGAGTCTTTTCTTCGAACATCGACACGTTGTCGGAGCCTTCGCCCCAGACGAACTTCTTGGCTGGTTCCTTGCGCTGCAAATTGGCGTCGAGGAAGGCGGTGGCTTTTTGGGTGAACTCGTTCATTTCCACGACGCTCACGGTAGTTGGCGCAGGTCACAAGTGTGCAAGCCGAGCCGTCAACGTGCATACCGCGCCCGCCACTCACGCCAGCAACTAGCGTTCGTGCGCATGGGTCAGCCTGTTGCCGTCACACTGAAGCGTTCCGTCGAGCCGGGGCGCGTGCGGTTCGAGCTGAATCGCTCTCTCACCGGTCAGGGACACGAGTCATACGACCAGAGCCCCGCACGAACGGAAACCTTCGGTGCAGTCTTGGCCCAGCGCCTGTTTGCTACGGGCATGGTGTTGCGCGTGCACGTGTATTCCAGCGTGGTGACGGTTGACATGGTGCCTGGTGCGAATGCCGAGACACTCACTCCGGTGATCGTGGATTTGTATCAGTACTGGAAGCCAGGGATGGAGCCGTCAGTCCCAACCGCCTAGCGCGCAACGCGCGCTCGGTTATGAATGCACTGCGGTGCGGGTCGTAGCGTTATCGCGTGCCGAAAGTTGTCAATGCGACGGTGTCGCTCGACCAGGCTGCCAAGCGTTTGGGCGTGCACTACATGACGGTGTATCGCTACGTGCGCCTCGGACAGCTGCCAGCCGAGCGTCGTGATGGCACGTGGCACGTGTTGGTGTCTGATCTCGATGAGTTCGTTGGCAAAAAGAAGAAACCTGCCAAGCGCGGCTCGCGTCCAGCGGCCGATTGGACGGTTCGACTCGAGCAGCGCCTTCTGGAGGGTGACGAGGCCGGAGCAGCAAAGTTGCTCGACGACGCACTTGCCAGCGGTCACGACTTGTTCAGCTTGTATCTCGACGTGGTGTCACCTTCGATGGCATCGATCGGCGAACGTTGGGCTACCGGGAAGTTGCACATCCATGAGGAGCATCGCGCGAGTGTGATCGTCGGTCGATTGATGGCGCGAGTGAGCACACGTTTTGCACACCGTGGACCGTCGCGTGGCACCGTGGTGATCGGCGGTCCAAGCGGTGAGCACCACGGACTGTCACTCACCATGGTGGCCGACTTGCTGCGGAGCAAGGGTTGGAACGTTTCCGACATCGGCACCAACGTGCCGGCCGAATCGTTTGCCACAGCAGTGAAGGGAGTCGATCAACTTCGAGCGGTGTGCGTTGGAGTGACTCTTCGCAACTCGCTACCTGCGGCTGGTGATGTGATTCGCGAGGTTCGAAAGGTTCTGCCTGACGGTGTGGCGGTGTATCTCGGTGGAGCGGGTGTGGATTCCGACGAGACCGCCAAGCAACTCGGCGCCGACGTGTGGGCGCGCGATCCGCGGTCGCTCATCGCTTTGTTGTCGGCATAATTTGGCTAGCGTCAGTCGTCGTGGCAGCCCCAAAACACACACCCATCGATCCCACTGATCGTCCACGCGCCTACAGTTCGCCCGATTTCGTACCTGGTGCATGGAGCAATACCCGTAAGGCGTCCATCACGGGTCGTCAGCCACGCGCCGAGCGACTCGGGCACCCGGGGCCGGACCAGGGATACGTGTTGTCGCTTGCCGAACGCATGCGTCCGCGCATCAAAGTGACGGCGGGGGAGAGCATCGATGATGCGATTCAAGGCTGCATCGGTATCGCACTGCGTCGCGCATCACACTTTGGTCGCGCACCAGTCATCCATGACCTCGACATTGCTCTCACGATGTGGGGATATTTCCTCGACACGCCACCAGCCGATCTGGTGGCCACGCGCTCGCGTGTCTTTGCCGGCGTCGCCAACGTGGTGCACCACTACGTGGAAGCACGAGAAATCGTCGACATGGTGCCGCAATCCACCATCATCATGACGCCGGAGACCGTTCGCAAGTCGATGCCCAATTCGTGGCGGGCGCTCACTGGCGCAAGCCGCGAATAGCGCACTCGCCAGCGCAAGCCGCGAATAGCGCGCTCACTGGCGCGCAGTGTTAGTCGACGGCGAATTTCTTCAAGTCGTCGAGTCGCACGAACTCCAACGTCAGCGCATGTGTTGAGCGCAGACGCACTTTTGGCGCCTTGCCCGCTTCGAACGCCTCCTGCCACCGTGATGCACACAAACACCACTGATCGCCGGCTTTGAGACCGGCGAAGCCGTACTGGGGCATCGGTGTGGAGAGGTCGTTGCCGGCGGCTTTGGAGAACTCGAGAAACTCATCGGTCATGATTGCGCACACGGTGTGAACGCCGGTGTCGTCCCCACCCGTTTCGCAACAGCCACTCCGGTACCACCCCGTGACGGGATCCAAACTGCACGGCTCCAGCGGATCGCCAAAGACGTTGGGTTGTGTGGTCATGAGACGTTGATGCCTACGACCGAACCAATTGCGTAGGTGACACCCACCGCCAACAACAGGATCGCCACTTGTCGAATAGCACCGAACACCACTGGTCGTTCGGACTGCCGGGCGATGGTGCCGCCGGCGAGAGCCGCAGTAACCACGCCGATTGCAATCGATGCGATGCGGGCACCGTTGCCGCCGTCAACCATCCATGGCACCACCGGGAGGAGTGCGCCAATCAGGAAACTCACCAGCGACGTAACGGCAACACCCACCGGGTTTGGCAGGTGAGCGGGGTCGAGGCCGAATTCTTCACGCGCGTGCACCATCACCGCACGTTCGGGGTCGCGCATCACTTCGGCGGCCGATGCTGCTGCTTGGGCTGGCGACATGCCGTGCGAACGGTAAATGCCGGCAAGCTCCGATGTTTCGGCAGACGAGTTGTGCTTCAGTTCGCGCAGCTCGAGAGCCATCTCACGCTGTACGAGATCGTTCTGTGCCTTCACCGAGACCCATTCGCCGGCCGCCATGCTGACTGCACCAGCAACCGCCGAAGCCACGCCAGCGAGTCGTACGACATCGTTTCCCACGCCACTTGCGGCAAAGCCGATGATGAGCGACACGTTGGTGACGAGACCATCACTCAGCCCGAAAACACCGGCGCGGGCCGTGCCACCGGCAAGAGCGCGATGGTCTGGATGATCTTCGTGTTCGGCGCGAGGTGATGCAGTCACGCCTCCAACCTACTTGCGGCGGTTAGTGTCAAACCTGGTGTCAACTGTGGTGCAAGGCACTCCCCGCTACCGATTCGCGCCATCGCCGACCGGTTTTTTCCATGTGGGTGGTGCGCGAACGGCGTTGTACAACTGGATCTTGGCGTTGCAGAGCAACGGTGTTTTCGTACTTCGAATCGAAGACACCGATGAATCACGCAACGAACCACAGTGGACGCAGGGAATCATCGATGCGCTGGCGTGGATAGGTATCGACGGCAACGACCCGCACTTCGAAGGTCCGTACTTCCAATCGGTGAATGCGCCGGCCCACGTGGCTGCGGCCCACAAGCTGTACGAATCCGGACGGGCGTACTACTGCGATCTCACGTCGGAGCAGATTCAGGAACGAGCCAAGGCCTCGGGCAAGCCGGGATACGACGGTTTTTCGCGTGACCGCAAGCTGGAGCCGGCCCCAGGTCGTGTTCTGCGCTTTCGGGTTCCGGAAGGTGTCACGGTGGTGCACGACGAAGTGCGTGGTCGGGTGGAGTTCGACAATGCAACGCTCGAGGACTTCGTATTGCTGCGCGGAAATGGTTCACCAATTTTCAACCTTGCCAACGTGGTCGATGATCTCACGATGAACATCACCCATGTGGTGCGCGCCGAGGAGCATCTACCGAACACACCGAAGCAACAGATGCTGTGGGAGGCGCTCGCAGGACGGGTGCCCGTTTGGGCGCACGTACCCGTCTTGGTGAACGAACAACGAAAGAAGCTCTCCAAGCGGCGCGACAAGGTGGCGCTCGAGCAGTACCGCGACGAGGGTGTGCTGCCCGATGCCATGGTGAACTACTTGATGACACTCGGCTGGGCACCCCCTGGCGATGTGGAGATCGTCGACTTCGCCACCATCGTGCGCGAGTTCAAGTTGTCGGCAGTCAACCATTCTTCGGCGTTCTTCGACATCAAGAAACTCAATTCGTTCAACGGTGACTACATCCGCAAGTTGACGGTCGACCAGTTCGTTGCCGCATGCGAACCATGGTTGACCGGTGGTCGCACCTCGGTTGCGGCCGTCGGCGAGTCGCCCTCTGCGCCATGGCCGGCGGAGCGATTCGATCGTTCCGTGTTCCTGCGAATCGCCCCGCACGTGCAAACGCGAGTGGCACTGTTGTCCGAAGTACCGTCGATGGTCGACTTCTTGTTCTTGCCTGACGCGCCAATCGATGCCGCCGCATTCGACAAGGCGTTCGGCACCGAGTGGGCAGGGCCAACGTTGCGCGCGATTCGTGATCGAATCTCGGCAGGCGAGTGGAATGCAGAGTCACTGAAGGCGGTGGTGGAAGCGGTTGGTGCCGAGCACGACGTGAAGCTCGGCAAGTTGCAGGCACCATTGCGTGTGGCGACAACCGGGCGAAGCGTCGGACCGCCGTTGTTCGAGTCGCTCGAAGTGCTGGGTCGCGACGAAACGATTCGCCGAATAGACGCAGCACTCACACGCGCCGGTTGATACCGTGCCGTCGAACGTGCTTCGTCGCGTCGTGTTCGTATCCCTCGGTGTGGCCGGGTCGGTACTCCTGTATTTCGTGGTGTCGCTCGTACAAGTGTGGAACACCGGCCGCGACGACTCGTTCTTGAAATCCAGCAGCACCGTCGATGCCATCGTGGTGCTGGGCGCGGCACAATACGACGGTCGGCCTTCACCCCAGTTGCGGGCACGACTCGACCACGTGGTGACGCTGTGGAATCTGCCCGTAGCCCCCGTGGTGGTGGTGACCGGTGGCAAGCAGTCGGGCGATCGGTTCACGGAGGCCGAAGCCAGTCGCGACTATCTGGTGTCGCGGGGACTTCCGGTGGAAGTCATCGTGATCGAGTCACGAGGAGAGTCGACGTATCAATCACTCGAGGCAGTGCGCGACGAGGCACGGGTGAATCAGTGGCAGCGCGTGGTACTGGTGAGTGATCCGTATCACCTGAAACGCGCACAGTTGGTGGCTGCCGAGTTGGGAATGCCCGCCGAGGTCTCCGCCACTCGGGATGGCGTGGTCAGTGGCTCTGGTGCGTTGCGGCGCAATGTTCGTGAAGCACTCGGCATCATGGTGGGCCGCATCACGGGGTTTCGTCAACTGGAGTCGTGGCTACAATGAACGACGCAACACTCTGGGGAGTGGTGTAACTGGCAACACAGCAGATTCTGGATCTGTTATTCAGGGTTCGATTCCTTGCTCCCCAACTCGAGCGATAGCGTGATGAGCCGTTCAGGCTCCCATCGTCTAGCGGCCTAGGACACAGCCCTCTCAAGGCTGCGGCACGGGTTCAAATCCCGTT
>JBBANV010000026.1:11092-16014 GCA_040401775.1 Ilumatobacteraceae bacterium | reverse complement strand
TAGTTGGAGAGTTTGCGCAATTGGCGCAGGGCAAAGCCGAGGCTGAGCCCACCCATCAACACGATGGCGAGCAGCCCGCCCCACACCGCGTTGAACGAGAGGTGATCGACGTTGGACTCGTTCACCAGGCCCACTCGCGCGAGGCGCAGGATGTTGGTGGCGGGGTTGATTCGTGCCACCGTGTGCAGCCAGCCGTCCATCACGTTCAGCGGAACTTGTGCCGACGACAAGAACATCACGAGGAAAATCGACAACTGCATGATCGCCGCACCGCGCATGTCCTTGAAGATGAATGCGAGACCGAGCCCCCAGCCCGCACCAATGGTGGACAGCCCGAGTGCCGCAATGTACAAACACAACACGCCCAAAACACCGCCGGAGAATCGCGCACCGAGAGCAATGCCGATTGCAATCACCACGGTGGTCATCATCACCACTCGTGTGAGCGTGCCCACGAGCGGGCCGATCACCAACGAAACGCGCGACGTGGGGGACATTCGAAGGCGATCATAAAAACCGGTTTCGATGTCACGAATGGTGGTGAAGCCAAGACCAACACCGGCGAACGCGGCACCCATCATGATTCCCAACGGCATGTACCAGTTGATGGAGCGATCGGTGGGGAAGCCGGGAATCTTCGTCACCGCGAAGAACGTGCCGGCGAACACCACCATGTTGAAGATCGGCATGGCGAGGGCGGGGAAGAACGCCGAAGGAAGTCGACGGATGTTGCGGACACTGCGCGTGGCCAAAATGCCGACGCTGCGACTGGTGCTCATCGTGCCGCCAATCGAACCGAAAGTTGTCGCAACGCCAACATGGTGGTGAGTACTGCGATGCCCGCGGGAATCACCAACGTTTGGGTCATCGCCACGAGTGACACGCCATCGATGGAAAGCGAACGTTGTCCTTCCACCATGTAGGAAATGGGGTTGAAGTCGGCAATGCGACGGTACGCGCCACTCATGGTTTCGCGGGGGAAGAACGCGCTCGAGAGAAACAGCAGTATGAACAAGACGGGGAACGTTCCCTGCACGGCTTCCGCCGAACCGGTCTTCAGTGCCACCACCGACATGAGTGCACCAACTGCGAATGCAGTGACGAAACCGGCCACCACGATCGATACATAGCCGAGCAATCCTGCTTGCACGGTGACACCGAATGGCAGCAGCGCCAGCAGAAAGATGAGCGCTTGTAATGCACCGAACAACGAACTCCCCGCCAAGCGTCCGAACAAAATCGAAGTTCGCGACGTTGGCGCCGCCAACAGGCGATCGAAGAATCCGTCCTGGATGTCGGTGGCCAGGGCTGCGGCTCCGGTTACCGAACCGAACAGCACACCTTGCGTCACCGTGCCGGCCAACGTGAACTGCAGGTACGAATCCACCTTGGGGAAGCCGGGCAGGCTGATGGCCCGACTGAACGACGACGAACCGAGAGCGGCAAAGAACAACGGGAAAATGAGCGATGGCCCGACGAGTGCCGGCTGACGGAAGATCGCCATGGTGGAACGACGGGAGAGTGCGACGAATTGCCGCACCGCATCAGCCGGCTTGCGGCGCATTGTCGGCCCCTTCGAGGCGGTAACCCGTTGCTTCGGCGAACACGTCGTCGAGGCTGGGCTGGTTGAGCTCCAGGTGCTCCACCACGATCTTTGCTTCGTCGAGTGCACGAACAACCTCGGCTACGCGCTCGGCACCGCCGTGCAGACCGACACCGAGTGTCCCTTCTGCGGTGGGTCGCATGTCGCCGAATCGCGCAAGAACGGTCTTGGCGGAGTCGGAGTGTTCGCGCGACACGTTGATGAGCAACGTCGGATCACCGACCGTGCGCTTCAGGTCGCTCGGTTTTCCTTCACGCACGATCTTGCCGTGATCGATGATCGCGATGCGGTCCGCTAGTTGGTCGGCTTCTTCCAGGTATTGCGTCGTCAACATCACCGTGGTGCCTTCGCGGTTGAGGCGACGCACTTCCTCCCACAACGTGAGACGACTCATCGGGTCGAGTCCCGTGGTGGGTTCGTCCAGGAACAACACGGCTGGTTGGTGAATCAGGGAGAGCGCAAGGTCGAGACGTCGTCGCATGCCACCTGAGTAGGTGGACACTCGACGGTCGGCCGCGGCCGTGAGACCCACACGCTCCAACAACTCGTTGGCGCGCTGCTTCATCTTGTTCGCCGCAATTCCGTAGAGCACCGCCTGCAGTTCGAGCAGTTCGTATCCCGTCATCAATGGGTCGATTGCAGCGTCTTGCAACGCCACGCCGATGTTGCGTCGTACTTCGTCGGCTTGCTTCACTACGTCGTATCCGGCGACGCGCGCCGTGCCGCTGGTGGGGCGCAACAAGGTGGTGAGCATGCGAACTGCGGTGCTCTTGCCTGCACCGTTGGGGCCGAGAAAACCGAATATTTCACCCTGGTTCACGGTCAGGTTGATGCCGTCGACGGCTTTTACGTCGCCGAAGTGGCGGGCGAGTTGTTCTGCAATGATCGGAGCGCTGTTCACCCCAACAGTCTTACTGACGGCCCCGTGAACGTTCGTTATCGGAGTACGTACCGTCGACTATCGGAGTACGTGTGGCTGACTAGTGGTGTATTGCTCGCCAGACGCGTTCGGGAGTGGTGGGCATGTCGATGTGACGAACGCCCAAATGGCTGACTGCATCCACCACTGCTGATTGCACCGCAGGAGTGGAGCCGATGGTGCCGGACTCGCCAACGCCCTTGGCGCCGAGCGGGTTGCGTGGCGTTGGTGTCTCCATCGATACCAGTTCGATTCGTGGCGCCTCCACTGCGGAGATGAATGCATACTCCGCGAGGTTGCCCGTTTTCGGGTTGCCGTCTTCGTCGTACACGAACTCTTCGAGCAGTGCCTGAGCCGAGCCTTGGGCAATGCCGCCGTGAATTTGTCCTTCCAGCAACAACGGATTCAGCACCGTGCCAGCATCGTCGCATGCCACCTGCTTCAGGTGCGTGACCTTGCCCGTTTCGGTGTCCACTTCCACCACGGCGACATGGGCTCCGAATGGGAACGTGGCTCCACCGGAAGTGAAACGCTCGGCAATTGCCAAGCCGCCTTCGCTCGCACGACGCGCCGACAGCTCGCCCCACGTCACTGCAACTGCAGGTGTTCCTGCAACGTGGAATGCACCGCGTGACTTGTCGAGCACCACGTCGGCCTCGGCCGCTTCGAGTGCAGAGGCAGCAACGGAGCGCGCAAGTTCCACCAATTTTTGTGCCGTTTGGTGCACTGCGGCACCACCGAGCTGTAGCGAACGTGATCCGTACGTGCCGAGACCGTCGGGAATGATGTCGGTGTCGCCCCACACCACGTCGATCTTGTCCATCGGGATGCCGGTGTGCTCCGACGCAATCATCGACCATGCGGTGACGTGCCCTTGGCCGTGTGGTGAGGTGCCGGTGTACACGATTGCTCGCCCGTCGGGCAGCACTTCGATGCGCGCATCTTCGTGGTTGGTGCCACCGCTGGTGATTTCCACGTACACGCTCACACCGATGCCGAGTTGATGGCGGTCGCCACGCTGGCGTCGCTCTGCTTGGTCCTTGCGCAGTGCCGAATAGTTCGCAGCAGCAAGCACCTTGTCGAGCGCCACCTCGTAATCGCCCACGTCGTACTCCTGGCCGATGGCGGTGGAGTGCGGCTGCATGAACTTCGGAATCAGGTTCTTGCGGCGAACTTCGGCGGCATCCATCCCGATCTCTGCGGCGAACATGTCCATGGCACGTTCGATCGCAGCGGTGGCTTCGGGGCGACCCGCACCTCGGTATGCGACGATCGGCGTGGTGTTGGTGACCACCGACTTGGTACGACACTCGATCTTTGGGATCGCATAAACACCGCTGCTCATCGGGCGAGTGCAGGCTGGTGCGAGCACCGCGCCGACGTCGACGAATGCGCCGGAGTCTTGAATGGCTTCCAGCCGGTAGGCGAGCACCTGGCCGTCGCGCGTGCCACCGATGGTGATGTATTGCAATTGAGCACGACCGTGACCGAGCGCCAACATCGATTCGCTGCGCGTTTCGCGCCAGCGCAACGGACGACCTACGGCCTGTGCAACGCGCCCGAGCACGATTTCTTCCGGGTACGCCGAGATCTTTGCTCCGAACCCTCCGCCAACGTCGGGAGTGATGACTCGCACGTTGCTGGTGGCATCGCTCTTGTTGATCTGATCACGCACACCCTGCGCGTGCTGCGTGGAGATCCACTGGTACAAACGACCATCCACCCACGCAACGGCAGAACCGCGAACTTCCAGTGGGCACGGCGCCACACGCTGGTTGACGTAGCGACCCTTCACCACCACGTCACAGTCGGCGAAGAACTCGTCGCCGGTGACGTCGGGCATTCCCCACACGGTGGAGTCCACCGCAACGTTGCTCCCTGCATCGGGATAGATCAGCGTTGATGACGTCATTGCTCGTTCGAGATCAACCAACACTTCGAGTGGTTCGTAGTCGATTACCACCAGGTCGGCGGCATCTTCACCCTGGTTTGCCTGTTCGGTGACGATCACTGCCACGGGTTCGCCCACGTAGCGCACGCGTCCACTGGCCAGCAGCGTTCGCGTTACACCCGGGTTGTAGGACGATGCCTCGGGCGCCAAGTTGAGCGACTCCGCGGTGTGGATTGCAATGACACCGGGTGCCTCGAGTGCAGCACTGATGTCGATGCCGTTGATGAGGGCGTGCGCCAACTGTGATCGCACGAAGGTGACATGTGCAGCGCCCTGGAGCAGCGGCTCGTTCTGCATGTCGTCCACGTACACGCCACCGGTGGTGAGGAACTTCGGGTCTTCCTTGCGCAACACGCGGTTGCCGAGAATGCTTCCAGCCATGTCGCAAAGTTAGTGCAGACCGTGCGGTGGCTTATGGGCGCAGACCGCGCGGTGGCTTACGGGCGCAG
>JBBANV010000026.1:0-10992 GCA_040401775.1 Ilumatobacteraceae bacterium | reverse complement strand
GGCTTACGGGCGCAGGGGGTTGAACGTGTCGAGGTTGCCCTGTTCCACGCCCACGTTCTGCGTTTCACGAAGATTCACGATGCCCACCACCAGGTTGTACGGCCAGCGATCGGGCAGCGTTACCGGGGCTTCGGGCTGGGCCAACAACGGAATGCGTCGCTCGTTGGGGAGGAGGTACCCAAGTTGTGAGCGAATTGCCTGACGAACACCCTCGGGGGCGGTGAGTGCGTCCACCTCGTCCTGCAGGGCGTCATTGACCTCTTCGTAGACGCCGTATTGCGTGGAGCGCGAATCGAGGAGATCGCGTTGACTCACCCAGGTGCGCACCGGCACCACGAAGAACGTGACGATCAATGCCAACACGCCAACGATGATGAGCGGCATGGTGAAAGGACGCAGCCGATTGGCTACCACCAGCGGAAAGTTCACCCCTCCATTGTGACGGCTCTGCCGTGGATGTCGGTGGACTCCCGAACCTGCCGTGGACGTCGGTGGATTCCCGAAGTTACGGGTTGAGCGCCTCGCGGCCCAGGAATTTCGCGCGCGAACCCAACTCGCCTTCGATGCGCAACAAGCGGTTGTACTTTGCCACTCGATCGCTACGCGCCGGCGCACCCGTCTTTATCTGACCGCAGTTGGTGGCGACTGCCAAATCTGCGATGGTGGAATCCTCGGTTTCACCGCTGCGATGACTCATCACGCTGGTGTAACCCTTGGCGGTTGCCAACGCAACGGTCGCCAACGTTTCGGTGAGCGTTCCGATCTGGTTGACCTTCACCAACACGCTGTTGGCCACCTTGGCATCGATGCCTTGCTGCAAGCGTTGTGCATTGGTAACGAACAAGTCGTCGCCGACCAACTGCACCTTCTTGCCGAGTGCGGTAGTGAGCTGCGCCCAACCATCCCAGTCGTTCTCGGCCATTGCATCTTCTATCGACACGATGGGGTAGCGGTCCACGAGGGCGCTCCACCAGTCGCACAACTGGGATGCAGTCATCGTCTTGCCTTCACCCGCGAGGTGGTAGCTACCATTCTTGAACAGCTCGCTCATCGCAGGGTCGAGCGCGATGGCGATGTCCTTGCCTGCCGCAAAACCTGCGCGTTCCACCGCCTGCAGCAACACCACGATCGCCTCTTCGTTGCTGGCGAGGTTCGGTGCGAATCCACCTTCGTCACCCACTGCGGTGCTGAGCCCGCGTTCACGCAGCACGCTCTTCAGCGCATGATACGTTTCCACACCCCAACGCAGTGCTTCGCTGAACGATGAGGCTCCGATCGGCATCACCATGAATTCCTGCAGGTCCACGTTGTTGTCGGCATGCGCACCACCGTTGAGTACGTTCATCATCGGCACGGGCAGCACGTTGGCATTCGCTCCACCAACCGACGCATACAGTGGGGTGGAGGTTGCCCGCGCGTGTGCATGGGCCAACGCCAAACTCGCACCGAGCAGTGCGTTCGCGCCGAGACGTGCCTTGTTTGCCGTGCCATCCAGCGCGATCATTGCGGCGTCGGCACCGGCCTGATCGGCGGAGTCGCGACCCACGAGCACACCGCGGAGTTCGCCATTGACGTGCGCAACGGCTTTGGTGACACCCTTGCCGGCGTATCTCTTGCCACCATCGCGAAGCTCCACCGCTTCGTGCTCGCCGGTGGATGCGCCGGATGGCACTATCGCGGTGCCGATGGCCCCATTTTCGAGTTGAACATCGACTTCGACGGTGGGGTTGCCGCGCGAGTCGAGTACTTCGCGGCCGACGACATTGGAGATCTTCATGGCGCGATCAGACTAGTTGAGTTGGCGCTTGGCTTCGTCCCACAGTGCATCGAGTTGCGTCAAGTCGCATGCAGCAAGATCTACTCCGCGCTGCGTGGCGAGTTGTTGCACGCGAGTGAAGCGTGCAACGAACTTGTCGGCTGCACCGCGCAACGCCGTTTCGGCATCCAAACCCAGCTTGCGTGCAACATTCACCACGCTGAACAACACATCGCCAAGTTCCATACGCACCACGGCCGGGTCGCCGGATTCTGCAGCAACGCGAAGTTCGGCGATTTCTTCGTCGAGTTTCGCGCTTGCACCATGAACATCGGGCCAGTCGAACCCCACTTCGGCTGCACGCTTCTGCAGCTTTTGTGCCAGTGACAACGACGGGGCGGCGCGTGACACTCCGGCAAAAAAGTCGGGTGCGTCACTTTCGGGTGCACCACCAGCTGTTTTTGCCGCACGCTCTGCGCGCTTGATTTCATCCCAGGTAGTTACCACGTCGCCAGCGGTGGTTGCTTGCACGTCGCCAAACACGTGAGGGTGGCGACGCACGAGTTTGTCGTGGGTGGTGCGCGCAACATCGGCCAGGCTGAAGCGGCCCTGCTGTTCGGCGATGGTGGTGTGGAATTCAATTTGATACAGGAGGTCGCCGAGCTCTTCAATCAGTGCGTCATCCGTGGTTGGGTCGTCTTCATCGAGCGCGTTCAGTGCATCGACCACCTCGTACGTTTCTTCGATCAGATACCGCACGAGTGATGCATGCGTCTGCTCGCGATCCCACGGACATTGTTCGCGAAGTGTGCGGGCCAATGCATGCAGGCGTGCCATCTCGCCGGCTACCGGCTCGGCAAGTTGTGGAATGTACAACGATGTGAGGTGATCGGCCACCAGTTGGTGCGAGCGCTCGAGCCGATCGAGTTCGTCCCACGTGGTGTCGAGCACGCGTTCGTCGGCAAGGCCGAGATGATGCAGCACCACCACGCGTTCGTCACCACGGGCAGATTCGTGCGCGAGCTTCACCTGCGACAGCACCCAATCGGCATGGCATTGGGCAACCAAGAACGGTCCGGTGCTGTTGGCGGCTGCCTCGGCGAAGCGATGGGCATCCACCATTCGTACGCCGGCGTCGACCGGATCGATGCCGAGCCGCAACCATGCCAAGTCGAGAAAGCTCACAGCAGACAGCACGCGAACATCCAGCCGTTCGTCGGCGAGCAATCGACGAACACCGTCTTCCAACACGCCGGGCGAACCCGGTACCGCATACAACGCCGAGCCGTTGCTCAACGCAGCATCGGCAACTCGTGTGGCGATTGCGGCGTACACCTCGGCAAAGGTGTCGTGACGCTCGTATTCGTCGTCGAACGACACGGCATTGCCCACCAAGGATGCGCTCGGATGACGAGTGGTGCGTAGAAAGCGGGTCGTCGAAGCCGAGATTGCTTCGGTCGTTTCCTGTGTGACGAGTCCTGCCGGTCCCGGCCCGAGGCCGACGACGGTGACGATCGGACGTGACACGAACTACTACGGGGCGACGACGGTGCCCACGAGCGGATCCCAACGTCCGTACCGCGAAGCAACCGAGATTTCGGCGTCAGCAAGTGCGCCGAGCAGCAAGTATTCGCCGGGTGCTTCGGCGAAGTTCGCCGAAACGCTCTCCGACACTGCAGTGAACGGGCGAATGAAGATGACGTGCCAACCAAAGCTCGACTTCACGGGCTTCGTCGGAATTCCGGTGCGTGCAGCGAGGGCACCTGCAACGAAGTCGGGGTCGTAGCTCGATTGCCACTCGTTGATACCGATGCAGTCACCACTTTGTCCGGTGAGCGCGCCGCCTGATTCCTTTGCGTTCGGCTCGGTCGAGTACTTGCCGGCGACGCTTGCAAACTCTTCATCGGTCGGGTTGTCGCCGAGTTCTTCGCGGGCGGTGTCGGCGGTGGATTCGTCCTTCACGATGAGATGGCTCACGCACAACATGCCGAGCGACTTCGGATTGCTGTTGTAACGCTGGGCGATGTCCTCCGGGCTCGGTGCTTGCACGCGGCCGAGCACGGCCTGCGCCGCGTTGAGTTGCACGATCAGCTCGCGCAAGGTTTCTGGTAGTTCATCTGCACCCTGCTCGGCGAGTTGCTCGCGGACAGCAGCAATATCTTCATCGGTTACCGACTCGCCGGCATCGGCAATCACCTGATTGACGGCTTCGGCACGAATCAGTGAGGTGAGCAGACTGCGCACCGTTTCGGCATCCACAACGCCGTTCGTGCTCTGGGCTTCGCCGATGGTCACGAAATCGGTGACGGTCTGTTCGAGGTCCGCGCTGAGAATCTCCACGTCGTTGTAGGTGGCGGCATTGTCGGTGGTTCCACACGCGGCAAGGGCAACGGTGGCGACGAGGAGTGAAATCAGACGGCGAGGCACCGCATCACCCTAGTTGTCGGCAAATACGAGCGGCAGTACACGCAACAGGAACTCCACGGCGGTTTCGTCGCGCGGCACGTCCATTCGCAGGGTAAGTGCATCACGGTCGTAGCTGCTCTTGGGAACGATGGTGTCGCAGCGACGCTCAGCCGTCTTGTCGAGGCGCACCGGAAACAGTCGCACGCTGGCGTCTTGCACCACCACGCGGGTGAGTTTGGCGCGGTGACACGCCACGCGCACGTTGCCGATACGAAGCAGTGCTTCGGCCTGGGTGGGGAGCGGGCCGAAGCGGTCGGTCCACTCATCGCGCAGAACATCGAGTTCGTCGTCGTGGGTGACGAGTGCAAGTTTTCGGTACGCGTCGAGGCGCAGTTCCTCGGAATCCACATAGTCGTGAGGCAGGAACGCATCCACCACCATGTCGATCTTCAGCTCGAGAGGTGTCTGTGGCGGCTCACCCTTCATGTCGGCGACCGCCTCACTCACCATCTGGCAGTACAAGTCGTAACCAACCGCGGTGATGCGACCACTCTGTTGCTCACCGAGCAAACTCCCCGCACCACGCAACTCCAGATCACGGCGAGCAATCTTGTAGCCGCTTCCCAAGTCGGTGGATTCTCCGATGGTCTTCAAACGTTCGTACGCAATCTCCGTGAGCACTTGATCGCGTGGATGGAACAGGAACGCGTACGCCTGTTGTCCTGCGCGGCCCACGCGGCCGCGCAATTGGTGCAACTGGCCAAGGCCGAGGCGATGCGCGTCCTCCACCACCAAGGTGTTGACGGCGGGCATGTCGATGCCGCTCTCAATGATGGTGGTACACACGAGCACGTCGAACTTGCCGTCCCAAAAATCGATCACGGTTCGCTCGAGCAGTGCTTCGTCCATCTGGCCATGTGCAAAGGTGATGCGAGCCTCGGGCACCAAACGACGCAGCTCCTCGGCGCGCTCTTCGATGGATTCCACGCGGTTGTGCACCCAGAACACCTGACCCTCGCGCAGCAACTCGCGGCGAATGGCTTCGGCAGCCACGCGATTGTCGTACGCGGTCACGTACGTACGAATCGGTTGGCGATCGGCCGGTGGCGTGCTGAGGAGCGACATGTCGCGAATGCCGACCAAGCTCATCTCCAGCGTGCGAGGAATCGGCGTTGCCGACAAGGTGAGTACGTCCACGTTGGTGCGCATCATCTTGATGGATTCCTTGTGTTGCACGCCGAAGCGTTGTTCTTCGTCCACCACCAACAAGCCGAGGTTCTTGAAACGAATGTGCTCCTGCAGCAATCGGTGGGTTCCAATCACCACGTCGACCTCGCCCGTGGCAAGACCCGCAACGATTCGTTTGGCCTTGGATGGCGTGACGAAGCGTGAGAGCATTTCCACCTTGATTGGGTAGGGCTTGAAGCGTTCGCTGAAGGTGCCCATGTGCTGTGAAGCCAACAACGTGGTGGGAACCAGGACGGCAACTTGTTTGCCGTCCTGCACGCACTTGAATGCAGCGCGAATCGCAACCTCGGTCTTTCCGAAACCCACATCACCACACACCAAGCGGTCCATGGGGCTGGCGTTTTCCATGTCGCTCTTCACGGCGACGATGGCGTCCAGTTGGTCGGGAGTTTCCACGTAGGGGAACGCCGCTTCCATTTCGGTTTGCCACGGTGAGTCGGGGGCAAAGGCGTGCCCTGCGGTGTGCAGTCGTCGCTGATACAACACGACGAGTTCTTGAGCGATGACTCGCAGCTCGTTGCGCACGCGTTGTTTGGTGCGGGCGAAGTCCGCACCGCCCATGCGGTTGAGTGGGGGCGCATCGCCGCCCACGTATTGACGAACGAAGTCGATCTGATCGCTGAGCACGAACAGATTTCCGTCGGCATAGCGAAGTTGGAGGAAGTCGCGCTCGACGCCGTCGAGTTTGCGGCGCGCCATTCCCTCGAACACACCGATGCCGTGCACATCGTGCACGATGTGATCGCCAGCCTTCAGGTCTTCGAACATGGTGGCGGCACCGCGACGCGCGGTGCGGCGACGTCGAGTGACACGGCGACCGGTGATTTCCGCTTCGGTGGCAACCATGATCCGTGCGGTCGGCAGCACGAATCCCTCGTGCAGTGCCTTTACGACGACGGTGACGGCGTTGGTGGAGATTTCGTTCGGCCCCGCGGTACTGGTTGGTGCGAGCACTGCCGGCACGCCATTGGAGGACAACTCGTTGCGCACTCGCGTGGCCGACTCCGCGCTGTCGTACGCGAGCACGATGCGGTAGTCGAGCTCCAACTGATCACGCAACCGTGCGGCCAATGCCTCCGCAGTGTTGGCGGGTGATCCCCACCTACTGGCGACGACATCGATGGCGCCTTCGGTGGGTTCGCCGAGGCCTGGCGATGTTACGGAGAGCACCAACGGGGCAGTGGTGCGCGACAACATGGTGTCGACGTCCACGTGCAAACGCGGCATTTCCGCTTCCACCTCGAACGACCACGTGGATGCCAACGCCTCGGCAACGGCGCGCTCCTCTTTTTCCAGTTCGCGTGCACGCGAGCGCAGATATGCAGGATCGCACACCACCAAGCCGGAACGCGCAGGAAGCACGTCGAGCAGCGTCGTCTCGTCGTCCACCAACCACGCCAGCCAGTTCTCCATGCCGTCGAACTCGCTTCGTTGTGCGATGCGTTCCCACTGCTCGCGTCCCCATGGTTCGCTCGATGCGAGTCGTTCTGCGCGCATCACGACTCGATCATCGATCACCAGTTCCCGTGCCGGGTACAGCACCACTTCGTTCAGTTCTTCGGTGCTGCGTTGGTCGCTGACGGAGAAGGTGGTAACACGCTCCACTTCGTCACCCCACAACTCCACTCGTACCGGTGCATCGTCGGTGGAGTTGAAGATGTCGAAGATGGCACCGCGACGTGCAAATTCGCCGCGATGCTCCACGAGTTGCTCGCGTACGTAGCCCCACTCCACGAGAGTGCGGGTGATGCCGTCGAGGTCCACCGTTTCACCACGACGTAACACGATGGGGGAGAACGTGAGCGACGACGGACTGAGTCGCTGCAACAATGCACGAATCGGTGCCACCACGATTCGTGGTGCTTCGTCGCGCAACTGTGCCAGCAACCGCATGCGCTGACCCATCGTTTCGATATCGGGGCTCACGCGTTCGAACGGCAGCGTCTCCCACGCCGGGAAGTACGTCACTTGTGCGTCGGAGTACACCTTGAGGTCGTCGTACAACACACGCGCTTGTGAGTCGGTGGGCAGCGCTATCACGAGCGTGTCGTTGGGGCGGGTGCGAGCAAGTGCTGCGAGCAGCACCGGACGAATGTGGTCCGCCCACGCCACTACCGACCCGTTGGGTACGCCGATTCCGAACGCTCGCCCGTGGCTGGCCGCAAGTTCGGCGAGCGCACTCAACGAGCCGGGGTGGTTCATGGCGGGCCGACTATTCGGCGTTGGTTTGTTGCATGGCGGTGTCTGCGCCATGCTTCAGGATGATTTCCACCGCGTCAGCGGCGCGCTGCACGGAAATGTCGAGCAGTTCGCGTTCGGCGGTGGGAATCCGCCCGAGAACGTGGTCGCCACCGCGCTCTTTGCTCGGTGGTTTGCCCACGCCGATGCGCACGCGAACGAAATCCTGCGACTTCAGATGCTGGGTGATCGATCGCAAACCGTTGTGGCCGGCAAGTCCACCGCCGACCTTCACTCGCACCACTCCTGGCGGGAGGTCGAGTTCGTCGTGCACGATCACCACGCGTTCGATCTCGGTCACTCCGTATCGACGGGCGAGTGGTCCGACTGCCTGACCGGAGTTGTTGACGTACGTCATCGGCTTGGCGAGCAAGTAGTGCAGGAATTCACCGTGCACTTCGGCAACGAGTGCCTTGTCGCGTCCGGCCTTCAGCGTTGCCGATGCACGACGCGCAAGTTCATCGATCACTTCGAAGCCGACGTTATGACGACTCCGTTCGTATTCGCGTCCAGGATTTCCCACACCCACGACGAGCGCGGAGAACGGGGTTCCACGTCGCTCCGGTCGCGATGAGCGACCAAACAGCGCCATTGCGGATTACCGCATCGCGAATTACTTGGTGGGCTTGCCGCCCGCAGCAGGCTTGCCACCTGCGGCTGGCTTGTCGGCATCGCCCGCGGCAGCTGCGCCTTCGGCGGCACCTTCGGCAGGAGCGGCGCCTTCTGCTGCTGCGCCTTCTGCTGCTGCAGCGACTGGTGCGGCTTCTTCCACCTTGGTGGTAACGACGGTGACCACCACGAATTCCGGATCGCCCACGACCGTGACGCCTTCTGGCATCTGCAAGTCGCCGAGACGTACGACGCTGTCCATGGTCATGTTGGTGACGTCAACGATGATTTCGTTCGGAATGTTGGCGGCAGTGGCGCGCACGTCGATGGAGTTGACGACTGGGTCGACGAGTCCGCCTTCGGCGAGCACTGCCTTGGCAACACCCTTGACGTGCAACGGTACGTGCACGGTGATGATTTCGGTGAGGCTGATCTGCTGGAAGTCGACGTGACGCACGATGCGCTTCACGGGGTCGCGCTGCACTTCCTTCACGATTGCGGGGTAGGTGTCGCTGCCAACGTGCAGTTCGAGCACGGTGTTGAGACCAGCCGGGCCCGACAATGCAACGCGCAACTCTTTGCGGTCGACGGTGACTGGTGTTGGTGTCATGCCGTGTCCGTACACGACGGCAGGAATCTGGTCTTGGGCGAGCAAGCGGCGGGCGGCGGCGCTACCGAGCGGGCGGCCGAGGCTGGTTTTCAGTGCTGTTGGCATTTGGTCAGTCTATGGGCGTACTTTGCGCCCGCGTCAGGCGAGGTTTCCGACGGTGCACCGGGTGGCGCCATCGCTCAGGCGAGGTTTTCGCCGCCGAAGAGCTCGCTCACGCTGGTTTCTTCGAACACGGCGGCCAACGCGTCAGCGATGATCTTGGCCACCGACAACACTTCGATGCGGTCGATGCGCTTTTCCTTCGGCAACGGAATGGTGTTGGTGAGCACCACACGGCTGATCTGCGACTTCTGCAGACGCTCGATGGCCGGGTCGGAGAGTACGCCGTGGGTGGCCATGGCCCACACTTCCTTGGCGCCGCGCGCCATGAGCAGTTCCGCCGCCGAGGTGATGGTGCCGGCCGTGTCGATCATGTCGTCGGTGAGCACGCAGAGACGCCCTTCGACGTCGCCGATGACTTCCTTGGCACTGGCAACGTTGATGGAGTTCTTCTCACGACGCTTGTAGACGAACGCAACGTCGGCGCTCATGTCGGCCAGGTGTTGGGCGAATCGTTCGGCAACCTTCACGCGACCGGTGTCGGGTGAAACGATCACCACACCTTCGCGCGCATTTTCGCGAAGGTACTTCTCGAGCACCGGCATGGCGGTGAGGTGGTCGACGGGGCCTTCGAAGAAGCCCTGAATCTGTCCGCTGTGCAAGTCCACCGACACCATTCGCTTGGAGCCCGCGGCCTTGAACATGTCGGCAACGACTCGAGCAGTGATCGGCTCTCGACCGGCGGCCTTGCGGTCTTGGCGCGCGTAACCGTAGAACGGGCACACGGCGGTAACGCGCTTTGCCGATGCGCGATACGCCGCATCGATCATGATGAGTTGCTCCATGATGGCGTCGTTGATGCTGTACCCGTTGTGCCCGTAGTGCGACTGCATGATGAACACGTCGCCACCACGGATGCTTTCGCCGAATCGAGGGCGGATCTCGCCGTTTGCAAACTCGATGACATCGGCTTCGCCGAGCGAGATGTTGAGGTGACTTGCTACTTCGCGGGCAAGTTCGGGATGTGCACGACCGGTGTAGAGCACCATCCGTTTGGTGGTGACTTTGTCGATCGATTTGTTCACTTTGAGCCAGCATAGAACGCGGGGCGCCGACCGCACCATTCGCCGGATGCCTCTACACATTCGCCGGACTCCACTACCCACTGCCGAAGGGTCGCGCCGCGATTGCACGAGATTGCCGAGTAGTTCTGGTTCCGGGGAGAGGATTCGAACCCCTATATGCGGGACCAAAACCCGCTGTCCTGCCGTTGAACGACCCCGGAGTGAACCAGATGCACTGATGTGCTCACTTTCAGGGTAGCGTCGTGGCTCGCCATGGGATCACTCGTCAAGCGTCGCCGTAAGCGAATGCGCAAGAAGAAGCACAAGAAGATGCTTCGCCGCACTCGTCACCAACGCAACAGCAAATAACTTTTTCGTTCGCTGCGTCAGCGGCTGCGTGTAACGCGTCAGCGGCTGCGTGTAACGATGACCGTCGCGTCACGTAGGGCATCGCCGATGTGGTGCTGACCACGCAAGAACCACGTGGCACCACTGCCAGCCAGGGTTGGTGAAACGCCCGCGGCTTCGCGGATGCGGTCACGCCAACGTGCGAGTTGTGGCTCCACCACCAGCGCTGCCGCCTGCAGGTCGTTCACGCCGCCCGATGAGTCGGTCACGCCGTTCGCTGAGTCGCCCACGCCGGAATCGTGCTCCGCTACGGGCGCACCACGTTGCGACCCGTTGCTCAGCTCGTCCCATGCGCGATACACCGCCGGGGTGGATACGTGTAGTGGTGGCACCACCAACGTGATGTCGAGTGGCTCGTCGGTGCGTTGAGCCGAGGGGAGTGGTTCGACGATTTCGCCGATGCCCCGCACGCGAGCACGGCCACCCACCATGCAAAACGGAATGTCGGCGCCGAGTCGTGATGCTGCCGCCAGGTCGGTGAAGCCCGCCCAGCGCAACACTGCAGCAGCGTCGGCCGAGCCGCCACCCAAACCCCCACCGTTGGGAATGCGTTT
>JBBANV010000025.1:12206-16274 GCA_040401775.1 Ilumatobacteraceae bacterium | reverse complement strand
GTGAGCATCGGCTCGTAGGCGATGTTCGCAGTGCGTGCCATCGCGGCACAGGTTCCACCACGATCGACGATCACCGTGATGAATACGGGTAGCGCACCAAAGGATCGTACGACATCCACTGCTTCGAACAGTGATGTGCCCCGCGTAACCGTGTCTTCGACGATTGCCACCTTGTCTCCCGGTTGCAGGGCACCAGCCAGGCGACCGGTTACTCCATGATCCTTTGCCTCTTTGCGCACACTGAAACTTCGCAGAGGTCGACCACGAGATGCTGCGATGGCAGCCACACCGAATGCGACGGGATCGGCACCCATCGTCAACCCACCGATTGCCGTGACGTCTGCGGGAAGCAGTGACAGTGCAACGTCAGCCACCAACAGAATTCCATCCGGGCGACACGCCGTTTGTTTGGTGTCCAGGAACCACGTGCTCGTCCGGCCTGACTTGAGGGTGAAGTTGCCCGTCTTCAACGAATGCGTCAATACATGTTGTCGCAATGCTTCGCGCGCGGAGTCGAGCGGTGGCAGCGTCATCGTCACTGCGAAGCGCCGATGTTGATGGCTGCATCAACTGCACGTCCCGCGTGCTGCACGACACGATCCAAGTCGAATGCGTCAGCAAGTGCCTTGGGGGCAAGAACGGAAGTGACTTCAGGCAGTGCGCTCACGACGTCTCGCAGGTGGGTGCGGGTTTCGTGGGAACGCCGCGCCGAATCTTGCACGACTCGATACGCGGCATCTCGCGACAACCCTGCTTCCACCAACGCCAGCAACACCGACTGCGAAAAGATCGCGCCATGCGTGAGGTCGAGGTTGGTGCGCATCTGTTCTGCGTCCACTTCCCAGTTGGCCACCAGTCGTGTCAGTCGCTTCACCATGTAACAGGTCAATGTGGCGGTGTCGGGCAGGATGATTCGTTCGACGGAGGAATGCGAAATGTCCCGCTCATGCCACAGTGCAACGTTCTGCAGTCCAGCCTGGAGATTTCCGCGCACTACTCGAGCCAGTCCGGACAGCGTTTCGGCAGAAATCGGATTTCGCTTATGGGGCATCGCCGAGCTGCCCTTTTGTCCCTGCGCAAAGCCTTCACGCACTTCCGACACTTCGGTTCGCTGGAGATGACGAAGCTCCACTGCAACCATCTCGATGGTGGTGGCGATGCTGGCACACGCCGAGAGAAATTCCGCATGACGGTCGCGACTAATCACCTGGCTCGCAGGAACCGCGCGCAATCCCATTGCGCGAGCAACGTGACCCTCCACCTGCGGGTCGATGTTCGAATACGTGCCGACAGCTCCCGACAGTTTGCAAACGGACATGGTGAAGTGCGCGGACTTCATTCGACGACGATCCCGATCGAGTTGCAATGCCCACAGCGCGACCTTTGCACCGAATGTCGTGGGTTCGGCGTGGATTCCATGGGTTCGACCAATCATCGGAGTGTTGCGATGTGCCAAAGCTTCGCGCACCAATACTCCAATGAGTTCTGCGAGGGCGGTGTCGATGAGTTCTGCTGCGTCGCGCAGCATTGCGCACCACGCGGTGTCGACCACGTCACTGCTCGTGAGTCCGTGATGGACCCACGCGGCATCGGGCGAACCAATTCGATCTTGCACCACGTCGACGAATGCCGCAACGTCGTGATTGGTCACCGCCTCACGCTCGCTCACGGCGCGCACGAATGACTCGTCTATCTGCGGTGCGCGTGCTCGGCACGCAGCTGCAGCGGCCACCGGAACCACACCAACCGCAGCTTGTCCATCCAATGCGTGAAGTTCGATCTCCAGATAGCGGGAAAAACGAGCGACATCGCTGAAAATCGCGTCCATCTCCGGAAGCGAGTACCGCTCGATCATGAAACGGCCTTTCGTAACACCACGTCGTCACGCTCCGGGCCAACCCCCACAACGCTGACTGGCACGCCGGTGTGCGATTCCACGAGCGAGAGAAGTTGCTGAACCTGCGCAGGTAGGTCTGCCTCGGCGCGACACGTGCGCAAGGTCCGTTTCCAACCAGGGATGTCGTGGTACACGCACTCCACACGCGCCAACGTTTCGGCGTCGTCCGGGAACGACGTCACGGTACGTCCGTCGAGACGGTAAGCAATGCACACGCGAATGGTGTCGAAGTCATCCAACACGTCCAACTTGGTGAGTGCGATGTCGGTGAGCGAGTTGACTCGCACCGCGTGCCGCAACATGACGAGATCCAACCAGCCAGGTCGACGACGACGACCAGTCACGGTGCCGAACTCGCGGCCAATATCGACGATGCGATCGCCCAGTTCACCCAACACTTCGGTGGGAAAGGGTCCGGACCCCACTCGAGTGGTGTACGCCTTGGCGATTCCGATCACGCGAGTGATGTCTCGCGGACCCATACCGCTTCCCGCACAGGCACCACCAGCAGTTGGGTTCGACGATGTCACGTACGGATACGTTCCGTGATCAATGTCGAGAAAAGTGGCCTGCGCCCCCTCCAACAGGATGGATGCGCCGTCGGCGAGCGAATCATGCAACAGGTTCACCGTGTCCGCAAGATATGGCAACAGACGCTGCGCGAGCGCGTCACTCTGTGCCACCACTTCATCGACATCGAGCAACGGTTCGTTGAGCGACGCAAACACCGCGTTTTCCTGTGTTGCGCGTTCCTTCACCAGGGTGCGAAACCGTTCGCGATCACGAACCTCGCCGGCTCGCACGCCGATGCGCTTCACTTTGTCGGCATACGCGGGCCCGATGCCCTTCAACGTCGTGCCGAGTTTCGATTCACCACGCAATGACTCGCTGATGGCATCGTGTCGTTGATGCCACGGAAAGATCAAATGTGCGAGTGTCGATACCTGCAATCGTTTGCAGGACACACCACGAGCTTCGAGTGTGTCAATCTCACTGAACAGCGTCGGCATATCGACTACGACGCCGTTGCCGATGACGGGCGTGACATGGTCGTACAACACGCCGCTTGGAATCAACTGCAAGGCGTAGCGCTCTGCTCCCACCACCACCGTGTGACCCGCATTGTGACCACCCTGGTACCGCACGACGTGACTGTGGGTGCCGGCAAGCAAGTCGATGATTTTTGCCTTGCCCTCGTCACCCCATTGAGTGCCGACTACTACGGTGACGGGCATTGACGCTCCTGCGCTGGTGGGAACGTTGAGAAAGCCTACTCGGCTTTCGAGCAGAACCACGAGAAGAACTCGCGACTTCACCGATAGTTTCGTGACGTGAACACCGTGTTACGCCGCCGCGAATGGGCCACCATGAGTCCAGGTGACCGTGCGAAGTTCACCAAACGGTCGATTGAGGACATCGTTCCCGACTCCCTGCGTGCAGAGATCTCGGTCCTGCTTGATGATGTTCGGCAGCGGGGTGATGATGCCCTGTGTGATGCAACGCGTCGATTCGACGGTGTTTCATTGCGACCGGATCAGTTGCGTGTCAGTAGCGACGAGATTGCCTCGGCACAGGTGAGCGCTGAAGTTCAAGACGCACTCGTCGATGCAATCGACCACGTTCGCCGATTCAATGCCGCAGTTCGCGACCGTATGTCGGATTGGTCGATCGAAATTGAACCTGGTGCTCGGGTGGGCGAGAAGTTCACTCCAATCGCATCCGCGGGTTTGTTCGTGCCTGGCGGCAAGGCGAGTTATCCATCCGTGGCGTACCAACTTGGTGTGCCCGCAGTGGTTGCAGGAGTATCACGCATCGCGGTGGTGGTACCTCCTCTACCAAACGGCTCCGGTGAGGTCGACCCCGGCGTCTTGGTGGTGTGTCGCATGTTGGGTATCAACGAGGTGTACCGCTCCAATGGTCCAGCCGGAATCGCTGCACTTGGTTTTGGTACTCACTCCATCGCCGCGGTGCGCAAGATCGTTGGCCCTGGTAGTCCGGCGGTCACTGCCGCACAGGTGGAAATGCAGCGACATGGTGTCAGCACCATGATGGTGTTGGGTCCCACCGAAAGCATGATGGTGGTCGACAACTCCACTGACGCACACCGGGCGGCATTGGACCTGTTGATCGAGGCCGAACATGGTGAGGACTCCACCGTGGTGCTGGTCTCC
>JBBANV010000025.1:0-12106 GCA_040401775.1 Ilumatobacteraceae bacterium | reverse complement strand
GGACCTGTTGATCGAGGCCGAACATGGTGAGGACTCCACCGTGGTGCTGGTCTCCACCGATCGAAACATGATCGAAGCAATCGACTCGGAACTCCAGCAACTGATCGTTGAACTACCAGCTCATCGCGCCAGTGCTGCCCGTGCCGCATTGGGCATGAACGGTGGATCGGTGCTCGTCGCAACGTTGGCCGAGGCATGCGACATCGTCAACGCGTTTGCCCCCGAACACCTGCAGCTTGCCGTGCAACTTGCACATGCGGATGAACTACTGCAACGAATTACGAACGCTGGAGAAATACTCGTGGGTCAAGACACGCCGTTTTCGGCCGCCAACTTCGTCCTGGGATGTCCAGCGTCACTTCCCACCAGCGGATTTGCTGCAGTGTCCTCGGGGATTACGGCTGCAACGTTTCTCAAGTCCACGGCAATTGCATCAGCTGATTCGAATGCGTTGCGTCGAATGAGTCCGACGATCACCGCGCTCTCCGATCACGAAGGTTTCTCCGCTCACGGCAATGCGTTGCGCAAACGCTTCAGGTAGCCGAAGGTTTGACGGTGAACTCACCGTCCACGACATCCACACGAATGGTGGCATTACCGATGCTTTCGGTCACCTTGCCTTCCAGCAGCAGTAATGCTGCCGGGTCGGCAATCACTCGCTGAATCAATCGCTTGAGCGGCCGTGCCCCGAACTCGGCGTCGTAACCGCGTTCGGCGAGTGCAAGGCGTGCCGCTGGCGTCACCGCAAGTGTGACTCGACGCTCGGCAAGACGATCAATGAGATGTTGCAGCTGAATCTCCACGATCGCGCCGAGGTTTTCCCGCGTCAGTGGCGCAAAGCGGACGATCTCGTCGATTCGATTGACGAACTCCGGCTTGAAGTATTCGATTGGCTCCACGGGCAGATTGCTGGTCATGATCAGGATCGTGTTGGTGAAGTCCACGGTTCTCCCTTGACCATCGGTGAGTCGACCGTCATCGAGTACCTGCAACAAGATGTTGAACACCTCGGGATGTGCCTTTTCGATTTCATCCAACAAGACGACGCTGTACGGACGTCGACGAACGGCTTCGGTGAGCTGTCCACCCTCGTCGTATCCCACGTATCCAGGCGGCGCACCAACGAGTCGACTGACGGAATGTTTCTCCGAGTACTCGCCCATATCGATGCGCACGAGTGCCTTGTCATCGTCGAAGAGGAATGCTGCAATTGAGCGAGCGAGTTCGGTCTTTCCAACACCGGTAGGACCAAGGAACATGAACGACCCAATCGGCCTGTTCGGATCCGACAATCCGGCACGGCTGCGCCGAATGGCATTTGCCACCACCGTCACAGCTTCGGTTTGACCGATCACTCGCTGGTGCAACAGGTCTTCGAGATGCACGAGCTTGTGCATCTCGCCCTCCATGAGACGAGTCACGGGAATCCCCGTCCACTTGGCAACCACATCGGCGATGTCTTGCGCGTCCACTTCTTCCTTCAACATTCGCTCATTGCCCGAAGCTGCAGTCTCCACCTCGGTGGCCTGCAAGATTCGGCGCTCCAGCTGGGGGATACGACCGTAAATCAGTTCTGCCTTCTTTTCCAGATCGCTTTCGCGGTCAGCTTGCTGACGCAAGGTGTCGAGTTCTTCCTTCAACGTTCGTACCGCACTGATGCCCTGCTTCTCTGCTTCCCAACGGTGCTTCATCTCCGTGGATTGCGCAACGAGCTCGCTCAATTCGGTGTCGAGTGCATTCAAGCGCTCCTTGCTCGCAGCGTCCGTTTCCTTGGTGAGAGCCACTTTTTCGATTTGCAGTTGCATGATTCGTCGTTCCACCACGTCGATCTCGGTCGGCATCGAGTCGATTTCGATTCGCAACTTGCTCGCTGCTTCGTCCATCAAGTCGATGGCCTTGTCGGGGAGGAATCGATTGGTGAGATACCGGTTGGAGAGCACCGCAGCGCTCACCAGCGCGTTGTCCTGAATACGCACACCGTGGTGTACCTCGTATCGCTCCTTCAACCCACGCAGGATGGCAATGGTGTCCTCGACGGTGGGCTCACCCACGTACACCTGTTGGAATCGGCGTTCGAGCGCTGCGTCCTTTTCGACGTGCGTTCGGTATTCATCGAGCGTTGTCGCGCCAATCATGCGTAGTTCGCCACGCGCCAACATCGGCTTCACCATGTTGCCTGCGTCCATGGCGCCTTCTGCACCACCCGCGCCGACGAGCGTATGGATTTCATCCACGAAGGTGATTACCTCCCCGCCCGCGTCGGTGATCTCCTTCAGCACGGCCTTCAATCGCTCCTCGAACTCACCGCGATACTTTGCTCCAGCCAACATCGCGCCCAGATCGAGCGAAATCAACCGCTTGGACTTGAGCCCCTCCGGTACGTCACCAGATGCGATGCGTTGAGCAAGTCCCTCGACGATCGCGGTCTTTCCGACACCCGGCTCGCCAATGAGGATGGGATTGTTCTTCGTGCGACGCGAAAGCACTTGCACCACCCGACGAATCTCTTCGTCGCGACCGATTACGGGGTCGATCTTCCCGGCTCGTGCACGCGCGGTGAGATCGACGCTGTACTTCTCCAAGGCCTGGAACTGATCTTCTGGATTCTGCGACGTGACCCGATGCGAACCGCGGACCACCCGCAATGCGTTCAACAACTCCTCGCGCGACACGCCAACGATCTCGTGCATGGCAAGGAGCAACACTTCAACGGAGAGAAACTCGTCGCGGAACTCCGTCTGAATCTCCTTGGCTGCTGCAAACGCTGCCGCCAATTCACGATTGAGACGCGGTTCTGCACCACCCTTTGCACTCGGCAGTTTGGTGAGTGTCGCAGCACATTTCTCCGACACCTTGTTGACGGGTACTCCCACCTTGGCAAGGAGAGGCGACACGATCGTGTCGTCCTGTTTCACCAACTCCGCCACCACGTGATGCGGTGTGAGCTCGGGGTGACCGGCCAACGTTGCAGCCTGCATTGCGGCAGACACCGCTTCGGAGGTCTTCGTGGTCCAGGTACGTGGGTCGAGCGTCATCGGGAGTTCTCTGCCTTAGCGTTCGCCGATGAATCCAGAGCGCCGGGTGAACACCGACAACACCTGACGGGTGGGAACCAATTCGCCACGCGATGCACGCTGCTGAGCAACGTGGTCACGCAACGCCGCGACTTCGGCGCGCAACTTGGCCACTTCATTTTCGAGGGCCAGGACGTGTCGGATTCCTTCGAGATTCATACCTGCATCCACCAACTGTGCGATGCGATGGAGCCGAGCAATGTCGGCTTGGCTGTACCGGCGATTGCCGCCTTGGGTGCGAGCTGGCTGCAACAACCCAACGCGTTCGTAATTTCGCAACGTCTGAGGGTGCATGCCCGATAGTTCTGCTGCCACGGAGATGACATACACCGCCATCTGGTAGTGGTCGCGGTCGGACTGTTGGCTCATACGGTTTCCTCCTTGCCATGTCGGGCGTGTGCATGTGCACCATTGACGTCCTCGACTCGTGCGAATGCGAGGAGTGCTTCGCGTTGTTCTCCGGTGAGCGAAGTTGGAACCACCACGTCCACCGTGACGATGAGGTCACCCTGCGCTTTGTTGGTGGCAATGCCACGACCCTTCACGCGGTGACGACTCCCGGGTTGCGTTCCGGCTCGCAGTCGCAACATCACGGAGTCACCCTCCAGCGTGGGAACAGCGACATCGGCGCCCAATGCGGCAGCGGTGAACGACACGGGTACGCGCACCAACAAGTTCCGGCCGTCGCGTGAGAACACCGGGTGCGGCGTGACACGACACACGACGAACAAGTCCCCTGGCGGACCACCATTGCGTCCTGGTGCACCACGACCCTTGATTCGAATTCGTGAACCGTCATCGATGCCAGCCGGCACACGAACGTTCACCTCGCGATTGCGCATTTCCACGCCGCTTCCACGACACGTGCCACACGGATGCTCAACCCTCGAACCCCGACCACCACACGGTGAACACGGCACCGAGAATGCGAATCCCCCTTGGTTCATGTCGGCGACACCACGACCGCCACAGTTGGAGCATCGAACGGGCGACGTTCCCGGTCGCGCACCCGAACCGTTGCATGTCGCGCACACGGCTTCGGAGGTGATGTGCAGGCTGGTGGTGAGCCCTTGCGCTGCGTCGACGAAGTCGATGGTGAGTGACGCTTCGAGATCCGAGCCGCGTTGCGGCCCCACTCCACCGCCAGCTCGACGACCGCCACCGAACATCTGACCCAAGAGATCGCCGAGTCCACCAGCACCCGACATGTCGCCCATGTCGAAGCGGAACGAACCGTTGCCTGCTCCACCAAATGCGCCGGGTCCGAGACGACGCACTTCGTCGTATTCGCGGCGACGAGTTTCGTCACCGAGCACGTCGTACGCAGCGGAGATTTCCTTGAATCGTTCCTCGGCCGAAGCGTTGTTCGGATTGGCATCCGGATGGTATTGGCGTGCAAGTTTTCGATACGCCTTGGTGATGTCCTTGGCCGAAGCGTTCTGTGCGACACCGAGCACGGCGTAGTAGTCCTTCTCGAACCACTCTCGTTGTGCAGTCATGCCCGCCTCGCTCGTGTGCTCAACCCTTTACCTTCACCATGGCCGCGCGAACGACACGACCCTTCCAGCGATATCCGGTGCGCAGCACTTCCACCACCATGGGACCGGAACTGCCCTCGTCCCCGGGCTCGTGTACCACTGCATCCGCAGTCGTGGGATCGAATGGTTTGTCGGCCAAGTCCAATGCTTCGAGTCCTTGCTTCTGCAGCGAACCAAGCAACGCCGACCACACCGACTCGATGCCCTGCACGCCGTGCGCCGCTGCTGCCTCGCACGCGTCAAGCACGGGAAGAATCGACTCCACCAGCTTTCCGGTGGCACGATCAACATCGTCCACCAATTGGCCGGCGACACGTTTACGGAAGTTGTCGAAGTCGGCCTGGAGACGTAGCGCCAAATCCTTGAACTCGTCACGTTCTTTGCTGACGGCATCCAGTACGTCCGAGACGGCGATTGTCTCGGTGCCGTCGGACGTCGAATCACCGGAGGACGCCGTGTCGGCGAGAGGGGTGGCGCCGTCGGCGCCCTCCGGATTCGGAGTGGTGGTGTCGTCAGCCATGTCGTGCCTGAACTCGTTGGTTGCCGCGACGTCTATTTCTCGTCGACGATTTCGGCGTCCACGATGTCGCCATCGTTGCCACCGGTAGCACCCGTTGATTGACCACTGGCGGAAGTACCTGCGGCATTCGCATCGCGTGACGCCGCTTCGTACAACTTCTGGCTGAATGCCTGGCTGGCAGACATGAGCTTTTCGGTGGCGTTCTTGATGGTGTCCACATCGCTGCCGGTGAGCGCGGACTTGAGATCGGCAAGTGGCTGCTCCACTGCCTTTCGCTCATCCTCGGTGACTTTCTCACCCTGCTCTCGCAACACCTTTTCGGTTTGGTACACGAGTGAATCGGCATTGTTGCGCACTTCGGCATCCGCACGACGCTTCCGATCTTCGTCGGCATGGGCTTCGGCGTCCTTCACCATCTGATCGATGTCGTCCTTTGACAGCGACGACTGACCGGTGATGGTCATCGACTGTTCCTTGCTCGTTGCGCGGTCCTTGGCCGACACGTGCACGATGCCGTTGGCATCGATGTCGAAGGTGACTTCGATCTGCGGTACGCCGCGTGGAGCAGGAGGCAGGTCGACGAGTTGGAACTTGCCGAGCGTCTTGTTGTACGACGCCATCTCTCGTTCTCCCTGCAACACGTGGATCTCCACCGAGGGCTGCATGTCCTCTGCGGTAGTGAAGGTCTCGGTCCGACGAGTGGGAATCGTGGTGTTGCGCTCGATGAGGCGTGTCATGACCCCACCCTTGGTCTCGATGCCAAGCGACAACGGCGTTACGTCGAGCAACAGGATGTCCTTCACATCGCCGCGCAAGACACCGGCCTGCACCGCTGCACCAACCGCCACCACTTCGTCGGGGTTCACGGTGCGATTCGGTTCCTTGCCGGTGAACGACTGCACCAATTCCTGCACCGCCGGCATACGAGTGGAACCACCCACGAGGATCACGTGTTGAATCTCACCCTTGGTGAGACCTGCATCCTTGATGGCTTGTTCGAACGGCTTGCGGCAACGCTCCAACAAGTCGGCGGTCATCTCCTGGAATTTGGCTCGACTCAACGACTCGTCCAAATGCAACGGCCCGTTCGCCGTTGCGGTGATGAAGGGCAAATTGATTTGCGTTTGCGGAACCTGCGACAACTCGATCTTGGCTTTTTCGGCCGCTTCCTTCAGGCGTTGTGTGGCCATCCGGTCCTTGCTGAGATCCACTCCGTGAGCGGACTTGAATTGGGCAACCAACCAATCGATGATCCGTTGGTCCCAGTCGTCGCCACCCAGGTGGGTGTCACCGTGCGTACTCTTCACTTCGAACACGCCGTCGCCGATTTCCAACACGCTCACATCGAACGTGCCACCACCAAGGTCGAACACCAGAACGGTTTCTTCCTTTGATCCCTTGTCGAGACCATAGGCGAGTGCCGCTGCCGTCGGTTCGTTGATGATTCGCAACACTTCAAGGCCGGCAATTTGTCCGGCTTCCTTGGTTGCGGTGCGTTGGGCATCGTCGAAGTAGGCCGGAACCGTGATGACGGCTTGGGTGACGGTGTCGCCGAGGTAGGCCTCGGCGTCACGCTTCAACTTCATGAGTGTTCGAGCACTGATCTCCTGGGGTGTGTACTTCTTCCCATCGATGTCGTCGGAGTGCCAGTTCTGTCCCATGAAGCGCTTGATACTGCGGAACGTGCGATCGGGGTTGGTGATGGCTTGACGTTTTGCCACTTCGCCAACGAGCACCTCGCCTGATTTGGAGAATGCAACGACCGATGGGGTGGTGCGTGCACCTTCCGAGTTGGGGATGACAACGGGTTCGCCGGCTTCCAATACGGCGACGACTGAGTTGGTGGTTCCGAGGTCGATTCCGACGGCCTTGGGCATGGTGTTACCTCCGTGGTAGCTGAGGGCGACAGCCTACGGCGGTGGAACTCAAACTTGAGCCGTGTCGGCTCAGGATTTATGTCACTCTCTCGTGAAGTTCCGGGAAACCGTTGAACCCGTTATCTGGCAAGGGCTGCAGCGATGGCGTCCCAGCGAGGTAGCGACGGAACCGCCCCCTTCACCTGGGTGGAAAGCGCCCCCGCTACAGCCCCAGCCCGGAGTGCATTGGGCAGGTTGGCAAGGCCGCCGTCGCACGCCAACCGCGCGGAGAGCGCTCCACAGAAGGCATCGCCGGCGCCCGTCGTGTCGACGGGAGTGACAGGGTATGGCGCGATTCGAGTCTCCCCCGAAGCATTCACCAGTCGTGCACCGCGCGCACCTTCGGTCACCACCACATGATCGACACCTCGCGACAACAGCGACGCCACACCGCCAAGGAGCTCTACTTCGTGTTCATTCGGCGTGATCACATCAACGTGCCGCAGAACCGCATCGGGAAGCGCGATAGCAGGAGCCGGGTTGAGCACCACGATGGTGTGTTCGCCCGCAAGTTCCACGGCACGTTGCACAACATCGAGACGAACTTCCAATTGCAACAACAACACCGTTGCATCGGCAATGATCGGTGAAGCGGCGTCGACGTGACTGATCGACAACGCATGATTCGCACCAGGTACCACGATGATGAGGTTCTCCGCATCGTCCGAAACTCCGATGAGTGCGCGACCGGTCGGTTCGGCCACCGTCGCCAAGTGCGAGACGTCGACATGATCCCCAACGAATGAAGAGCGAAGCGTTTCACCAGCGGAATCATTCCCCACTGCGCCAACGAATGCCGTACGAGCGCCGGCTCGCGCTGCGGCAATGGCTTGATTGGCACCCTTCCCGCCACAGGCCTCGAAGTATCCATGGGCAGAGACGGTCTCACCCGGGTGTGGCAAGCGCTTGGCGAGTGCGACGAGATCGAGGTTGGCTGAGCCCACCACCACCACATCGAATGCACTGGGTGTGGTCATGTCACTGTTCCTTTTCTGAATGTGTCTGGCTCTAGCCTTGCGGCGTGAACGCCACAACGCAACCAGCCAGTGAAGTGGGAACGCTCGTGGTGCTACGGCACGGCCAGAGCACATGGAACGCACTCAACTTGTTCACCGGCTGGCATGACGTGCCACTCAGCGAGCAGGGCGAAGCCGAAGCTGACGCGGCGGGGAGAACGCTGCGCGATGCCGGAATGCGGTTCGATGTCGTGTTTACCTCGCTCCTCACCCGCGCGATGGACACCAACCGCCGTGCGTTGACTCAACTTGGTCAAACCGACATACCCGTCATCACGGATTGGCGCCTGAACGAACGCCACTACGGGGCCTTGCAAGGTCTCGACAAGAAGGAAACCACGCAGCGCCACGGTGCAGAACAAACCAAGTTGTGGCGACGAAGTTTCGATGTGCCACCTCCACCGGTGGATCGCTCAAACCCGGAGCATCCCGCCAACGACCCCCGTTATGCGCACATCAATACCGCGCTGCTACCAGCGACCGAATGTTTGAAGGATGTCGTTGCGCGCGTGGTCCCGATGTGGCGCACGGTAGTGGTGCCGCATCTGCTCGCCGGAGAGAACGTACTGGTCGTTGCACACGGGAACTCGTTGCGAGCACTCGCGATGCACTTGGAAACGTTGAGTGAAACCCAGATCGCCGATCTCAACATTCCCACCGGTGTGCCACGCGTGTACCGCTTTCATCCAGCGACCGACGTCGATCGCACTCGAAGCGAGTTACGAGTGTCACAGGTGTCGTACTTGGGGGATGCGTCCGCGATAGCAGCTGCAACGAATGCCGTCGCACAACAAGCCGGCGCCTGAGACAACCTTCACCGCTTGTTTGTGCACGGCTGCACGAATTTGTGCGTACCGTGAATGACATGCCCCGCAGCGTCACCCCCCTCACCACATTGCACCATGTTCCTTTGTTTTCCTCTTGCTCGAAGAAGGATCTCGCTCGCATCGTGAAAGCCGCAGATCAGGTGTCGTTCAAGGCCGGTCGGGTCTTGATCGAACAAGGTCAGCCTGGGCGCGAGGCGTTCATCATCCTCAAAGGAAAGGCAACGGTCCGCCGAAGTGGCAAGAAGTTGGCGTCCATCGGTGCTGGTTCCATGGTGGGGGAATTGTCTCTCTTGGACCATGGCCCTCGTACCGCGACGGTTACCTGCGACACCGACTGTGATGTGTTGGTCATCAGCCAGCGTCACTTCCACAGCGTGTTGCACGATGTTCCGGTGTTGGCCAGCAAACTCTTGGCCACACTCGCCTCACGAGTGCGCGATCTTGACCGCGCCATCGTTGGCTAAATAGCTGTCGCGCCACGCTCTCGTGCCGCGCAACTAGCGTTGCCTGCACCATGTCGGGCGACACCTCCACAGCCACATCGCGTTCGCGCCGGCTGAAGCCATATCAACTTTCCATCCTCTTGGGCTGTGGAATCGGTCTGTTCACCTTGGTGTCGGGCATTCTGCCCACCATCACCGGGTGGGAAAGCGACTCACCCGTTCATCGTGAAGTGTTCGGCGGCATCCCTAGTGCCTTGAAGATTGTGTTCTACACCGTCATCCCGATGATGCTGGTCTGGGGTTCGTTGCGTTTCGCCGATCGGATTCGCAACTGGGAACGTGGCGCTCCGGACAACCGTCGAACCACCACCAAGAACGTGAAGCGACGTCTCCGCGATTTCCGCGCTGGTGTGTACATGCGCACGCTGCTGCGTGACTCTGCTGCAGGGCTCATGCACTCGATGATGTATTTCGGTTTCCTCGTCTTGCTCGGCGTCACCACCGTGCTGGAAATCGACCACCAGATGCCCGAGTCGCTCAAGTTTCTGCACGGCGATGTGTACCGCGGCTACGCGCTCGTAGGTGACGTGGCCGGCGTGGTGTTCACCGCTGGTGTGGTGTGGGCGATCTTGCGGCGCTACGTGCAAAAGCCGTATCGCATTCGCATCAAGTCCAAGCCCGAACATGCCTGGATTCTCGGTGTGATGCTGGCAATTGGCGTCAGTGGCTTTGGCACCGAGATGTTCCGCATTGCCGCTGAACAAGCTGCTGGAAAGAACGTCGACTACGAGAAATGGAGCGTGGTCGGCTGGCCGCTCGCCCAAACCGTGAACGGTTTGTCGCTCGACTCGTTGCAGCTCTGGCATCAGGGCTGGTGGGTGCTCCATGCACTCACCTTCATTGCATTTCTCGCGCTGCTTCCCATCACGATGCTGCGCCACATCTTCACGTCCCCGCTCAACATGTACCTGCGCGACCGTGATCGTCCCAAGGGTGCCATGCGTGCCATGCCGAACTTGGCGGAAACGTCGCTCGAGTCCTTCGGTGTCAACGCCATCGAAAACTTCACCTGGAAGCAGTTGCTCGACCTGGATGCCTGCACCATGTGCGGAAGGTGCACCAGCGTGTGCCCGGCGCACGCCACCGGCAAGCCACTCGACCCGCGTGAAATCGTCTTGAAGAGCGGCGAAGTCATGGCTGCTACGGCGGCCCATGCGCCGGGTGGACGAGTGTCCCCACCACTCGGGACGGATTCGGAAATCACCATCACTGCCAACTCCGTGTTCGAGCGCATCACCGCCGAAGAAGTGTGGTCATGCACGTCATGCAAAGCATGCGATGAGATTTGTCCGGTCAACATCGAGATTCTCGACAAGATCCTCGACATGCGTCGCTACCTGTCGTTGATGGAAAGCAACTTCCCGGCCGAACTCGGTAATGCCTACCGGGCAATGGAAAACCAGGGGAACCCGTGGGGTATGAACCAGGGTGATCGCGCCGCATGGGCCAACGACCTGGATGTGACCGTGCTCGATCCGGGTCAACCACTCACGCAGGAATATCTGTACTGGGTGGGTTGTGCGGGATCCTTCGACGACAAGAACAAGAAGGTCACCCAAGCCATGGCCAAACTGCTGAAGCGCGCAGGAATCGACGTGGCAATCCTCGGCCCCAGCGAAGTGTGCACCGGCGACAGTGCGCGACGCAGCGGCAACGAGTACCTCTTCCAGATGCTCGCCACACCGAACGTGGAGATGCTCAACGGCATGGGCGTGAAGAAGATCATCACCCAGTGTCCGCATTGCTTCAACACACTCAAGAACGAGTACCCGCAACTCGGTGGCAACTACGAGGTGATCCACCACACGCAACTCCTGGAAGAACTCATCGCATCCGGACAGCTCGACATGACGAATGCATCACTGGATGACCGCATCACGTACCACGACTCCTGCTACCTCGGTCGCCACAACGACGTGTACCTGGCGCCGCGCAAAGTCGTGGGATCGATCAAAGGAATCCAAGTAGTGGAAATGCCACGCAACGGCACCAAGGGCATGTGCTGCGGAGCCGGTGGTGCCCGCATGTGGATGGAAGAGAACATCGGCACCAAGGTGAACGACGAACGAGCCCGCGAAGCCATCGCCACCGGTGCCACCCGCGTGGCCACCGCCTGCCCGTTCTGCTACATCATGCTCGATGACGGTGTGAAGGGTGCCGGCAAGGACGAGAGTTCGGTGAAGGTGGGTGACATCGCCATCCACCTCGTTGACGCGCTGGAGAACGGCGAGCGAAACGCCACCGCAATCGGTGCACCTCTCCGCGAACCCGTCGCCGGCGAATGACCCCCCACGAAGCCATTCCTGTGCTTCGTGTTTCTGATGCAGTCGCCTCTGCGGCGTGGTATTCCCAGTTGGGCTTCGTTGAAGATTGGCGCCATCAACACGAGCCGAACTTCCCGTGGTTCATGTCGGTGAGCACTCCTGATGGAGCGACGATTTTTCTCTCTGAACATGTTGGTGATGCCGCGGCGGGAGGTTCGATTTATCTGGTCACTCGTGATATTGATGCAATTGCCGTAGTTCTGGGAATAAAGGCACAAAAGATGCCGTGGGGTGATCGTGAATGTTCGACGAGCGACCCAGATGGCAATACTGTGCGAATCAGCCAGCCGGCTGACTGAACAACAAACTTTCGTCTAGCGAAAGTTCTCGAAGTATCGACTTGGTGTCGGGCCGCGCTGACCTTGGTACTTGGATCCACTCGCACCCG
>JBBANV010000024.1:2375-18011 GCA_040401775.1 Ilumatobacteraceae bacterium | reverse complement strand
CCAGATGAGAGGAGGATCCCTGTTTCGGTGAATGTCTCGATCGTGTCGGTAACCACCGAGGCCCGACCACTCCGAATGGCAGCGAACAAGTCGGAGTTCGGAACCAGGCACAACCGTTGATCCCACGGGTTGTACGTGGGCGTGAAGTGCTTCTTGATGGGGTATCGACCGCCGAGTTCCAGCTGGATACCGCCCAAGAGCAGGTTCTTGATCTGTTCCGGTTTGGTTCGCGTGCGGTTGTACACCAGTTGCTGTCGCCACGTGTTCTTGGCGCGGGTGATGTTGTAGGCCATCTGTGCCGGGAGAACCTTGCGAAGGAAATTTGCGAATGCATCGCGATCGGGACGCGACACCATGTACGTGGGCGATCGTTGCAACATGGTGACGTGCGCTGCGGTATTGGCCATCGCTGGCACCAGCGTGACGGCCGTTGCTCCGGAGCCGATCACCACCACACGCTTGTCGGTGTAGTCGAGGTCATCGGGCCATTCCTGTGGGTGCACGATTCGACCAGTGAAGCGCTCCCGCCCGCGGAACTCGGGCAGGTATCCCGACTTGTAGGAGTAGTAGCCAGCGCACATGAACAAGTAGTTGCACTCGAAAACACCCTGCGAGCCGTCGCTACGGGCGGTGTGCACCGTCCACGTAGCAGACGCCGTCGACCATTCGGCTCGCACCACGCGCTCACCGAATCGCATGTGGCGTTCCAGGTCGTTCTCAGCCACGGTCTCACGCAGGTATTCCATGATTGACGGTCCGTCGGCAATCGATTTCTCTGCCTTCCATGGTTTGAACTCGTAGCCGAGCGTGTGCATGTCGCTATCGGAGCGAATCCCCGGGTACTTGAAGAGATCCCACGTGCCGCCGATGTTCTCGCGACCCTCGAGAATCACGAAACTGCGATCGGGGGATTTCTGTTGCAGGTGAACCCCTGCTCCGATGCCGGAGATTCCCGCACCTACGACGACGACGTCGAAGCGTTCAGTGGCCACGGCGCGATACTTCGGCTTGACTGGTTGTCACGGAGGTCAGGCTAGGAGACGCAATGCCAGCTTCTCGGCCTCGGAGCGAATCTCGGGAATCGCCGTCGACTCCCACAGCGTGCCGCGGCGGAGCGGACCGATGGCATAGATCTGGTGTGGTGTCCGTCCTGCATGATCTCGCACGTGTCCCGTGTTGGGAACCGTGTCGATACCCATGCCGTGCGGACCGATGCGCACGTGTCCGTCGCTCGCGAGAGACTGAAGTGGCGCTTCCTTGAGCAATGCCGCGTCGTTGGGTCCGGTGCACAGAATGATTGCGTCCCACCGGGATTGGCTGGCCAGTGCCCGTGCGTCGCCACCAAGAACTCGGACTGTGCCATCGCGTTGAGCGGTGTGCAATTTGTCTGCCACTTCCTTGGACATGCGATGTCGATGAACGTCCCAGTATCGACGTGCGTGTCGCAAGAACGATGACTGTTGTACTTCGGAGAAGGATTCCCAAATCGCTTGGGTTCGTGGACGGATCGCCGTCAATGCAGCCCGCCAGTCAGCTTGCGTACGAAGCCATCGTGACACTTGGACGGGCGAGCCGAACCCGGCTGGCACCGCTGACGCGATAGTCGACGGCATTGGTGCCAGTGTCGACGCAGGAGCATGTACGTGGGGGAGAAGCCCATGTCGCGACACTCCAGTCACTCGGCATCCACGGCGAGTCAGTGTGAGAGCCACATCGACGAATGTCAGCCCCGTTCCAACACACAGCACGTTGCTGCCATCACGAATTGCATCGAGTGCGCCATGCGTCCACGGATCGTCGATTACCCGCGTTGCAGAAATCGTTGACAACCAATCGGGTGTGGTGGGTGCCGCATTGCCAAGCGCCAGTACCACGGTGTCGGCAGCGACGGTGATGCCATGCTTGGTGTGCACGCCAAGTGGAGTCGTAGAAATCGAAGTCGCAGAATCGCGAAGGTGGTGAACTTCGGTGGTGGGTGTTTCGTTCGTGAGCCGTGTCAGCTCATGGCGCAGATAGTCGGCATAACGGTGCCGGGCAACGAAATCGTGTGGCTCGCAACCGACCCACTTCACAAAGTGTTCTGGGTCGTCGGAATGGGCCGACATCCCGATTGCTGGCACATTGAGCAGATGTTCTGCATCCTGCGTGGAGTACGCCACGCCTTCGGCTAGGCGCTCCCGTGGCTCAACGATGGTGAGTTGAAGTGGTGCGGATGCCTGTCGCAAGAGATGAAGTGCAACGAGCACGCCGGCGGCACCACCACCAACGATTGTGATGTCGCGCCTCATTCGGGCCTATGCGGAAAGCGTCGTCCTCAAGTTCAGGTTGTTGCACTGCTCGCATACACGCTCGGGGATGACACCCAGGCGGATGAGCCAGCCGAACATGATGCAGCCCAAGCACAATGCAAAGGCAGACTCCAGAAATGCCGCGCCAGCCAACATTGCCGCCACGATGCGTGCAGCCGTTCCCAGATCGAGCAGCCACAGCACGCTCGCCGTGGAGGAGAACAGCAGACCGATGAATTGCGCAAAACGCTTCGGCGGACCTGCGACCAATCGATGCTGCACGTTGATGCGTGGTGTGATGACCTTGGTTGCGAGCAATCCGAGCGGGCTCAAGGCTGGGCCGGTGGCGACTCGGGCCAGGAATCCGTAGGTGAGGGGAATCAGAATCCACGCCACGCCGGTGATTGCAAAAGCTGCGCTCATTGCAACGGCGCCAGCTGCAACAATTCGGGCGGAGGTTTCATTGACCGGATGCGGGAACGGGAATGGGTTTGGCACATCGACACCCTACACAAATGTTGAGCATTTCAGTCGGGTTTATCGGTCACTGCTGTGCGTTCACGCGGTGTTCGTCGGCGCCAAGATTCTCCCTCTGGGTTCATAGGCTCGCTGCAGTGTCTGAGCCCATTCACGACGTGTTGATCATTGCGTTGGCTTTGGTGACCTCCACCGTTGGATCTCTCGGCGGGCTCGGTGGTGCAATTCTCTTGGTGCCGCTACTCACGTTCGGCGACATGACCATCACACAGGCAGCACCGTTGGGTTTGGTGAGTGTCATCGCAGGTTCCGTTGCCGCCGGTCGAATGCAGTCACAAGACGGTGCAGTGAACCACCGTTTCGGCGTGGTGACCGAACTTGGGGCCACGTCCGGAGCAATCTTCGGCGTCCTTCTCTCTGGTGCGGTCTCGGAACGCGTTCTCACGTGGTTCCTTGCCTGCTTGGCCGTCCTTGCGGCAGCTGGTGGCGCCATTCGCAAGGGGGTGCGCTGGAAACCCGATGCGTCGCTCGGAGCCGACTCTGTGGGAGAACATCACGGCTCGCTGTCGGGCGTGTATCGGTTGAACGGCCAGCAAGTTCCTTACGCGCCGTCGCGCATGACGTTGGGTGTGTGTCTCATGGCCGTTGCCGGCGTGGTGACTGGTCTTGCCGGCGTGGGTGGTGGATTCTTGAAGACGCCGTTGTCCAGCGAGCTCATGCGGCTACCGGCGAAGGTGGCCGCGGCAACGAGCACGTTCACCATCGGGTTGACTGCGTCAACTGCGCTTTTGTTAATGGCGCTTGATGGACGCGTCGTCGCCTCGGACGCGGCTCTCGTCGTGCTGGGGTCGCTTCTGGGGGGAACCATGGGTTCACAGATGCAACGACACTTGTCGCCGCCGGTCGTTCGACGTACCACTTCGGTCGTTCTCGTGGTAATCGCAGTGGTGATGGTGGTGCGCGCATGACACTTTCACGTTGGACATCAACCGCGCTCGTGGCGGCCGGAGTTGCCGCTGCAATGGGCGTACTCATCGGAGGCGACATCGGTCTCGGATTGGATGTCCTCGCACTCGTACTGCTCGGCACGTTGCCTGCTTTGCGCGTTGCGGTGTTGTCGGTTTCCTGGGCTCGTGCCCACGACGTGAAGTTTTCGGCCGCAGCCGGTGCGTTGCTCTTCTTGATGGCTATCGGAACGTTCTCCGTCATAGTGTTGAAATAGTCCCATGGCGTTCATCCTGAAGCAGTACTACTTGGCGTGTCTGTCCCATGCGTCATATTTGGTGGGTGATTCCTCGAGTGGTCGGGCAGTGGTGGTCGATCCACAACGAGACGTCTCGCAGTACGTCGGTGATGCCCGCGAACTTGGGCTCACCATCGAGCGTGTCATCGAGACGCACTTTCATGCGGACTTCTTGAGCGGGCACTTGGAGCTCGCCGCCGAAACCGGTGCGATCATTTCCTATGGTTCTGCGGCGGCAGGTCTCACCGACTTTCCAATCGATGCGGTTACGCATGGTCAGCGGTTGTCGCTGGGGCAGGTGGAGCTCGAAGTGCTGGAAACACCCGGGCATACGCCCGAGTCGATCTGCGTCGTCGTTCGCGAGAAAGCCGATGCCGTCCCGCACGCAGTTCTCACCGGAGACACGTTGTTCATCGGTGACGTCGGCCGCCCTGATTTGCTTTCGTCGTTTGGCCGTACGCAGGACGAGATGGCACGCAGCCTCTACCACTCATTGCGGAATCACCTTCTCTCGCTTCCCGATGCGACGCTGGTGTATCCGGCGCATGGTGCCGGATCGGCCTGCGGCAAGAACCTCTCGACCGAGACGGTTTCCACCATTGGTGAACAGCGGCGAACCAACTACGCCCTCGCACCGATGAGCGAGGAGGAGTTCTCGAAGATCGTCACCGAAGGTCAGGCCGCCGCACCGCTGTATTTTTCGTTCGCTGCCACTCGCAACCGTGCGGCACGTGAGAACCTCGACGAAGATTCTGCTCCCACAGCGTTGACGTGGAGCGAATTCCAGAAACACGTATCGGACGGTGCGATCATCGTCGACTCACGCGAGCCGGATGAGTTCGCTCGCGGGCACGTTCGTGGTTCCCGAAACATTGGTTTGAGTGGACGATTCGCGGAGTACGTCGGCGAGGTCGTGCGACCGGGCGAGTCGATCGTGCTGGTGTCGACACCCGGCACCGAGAGCGAAGCCAAGGTCCGCCTGGCGCGCATCGGTTACGACAAGGTGCTTGGTGTACTGGCCGATCCAGTGAGAGCGATGTTGGAACATCCCGACGACGTACGAATCGCCTCTCGTGTCAATGCGGAGCAGCTTGAATCCTTGCGTGGCTCGCTGAACAATCTGGCCATTATCGATGTGCGCGGGCCTGGAGAACTGGCCGACGGAACCGTCACGGGAGCTCGGCACATACAGCTCGCGAGTTTGTTGGAGCGAGTCAGCGAGTTGGATCCCACATCGCCAACCGTGGTCTACTGTGCTGGCGGTTATCGCTCCAGTATTGCTGCCAGCACGCTGCGCTCGTTGGGCTTCTCGGATGTGTCCGACATCGTCGGTGGTTACGGTGCATGGCGCACGCAGGTGTCCTCGTCGAGCGGCAAGGTACGACCTGCAAACGCTTCACGCAAGTAGCGTCTCGGCGTATGTCAAAACGAATCATCGTTGTTTCGGGCAGTCTGCGTAAAGCATCGTTCACCACGGCGCTGTGTCGAGCGATCGTTTCCGACGCTTCCCAGATTGGCGTCACCGAGTTCGTCCTGCGCGACTACGTGCGTGAATTGCCGATCTATGACGGTGATCTCGACACCGACACGCCACCCGCTGTCGTGGCAGATATGCGGCACGAGTTGAGCGAAAGCCATGCCGTGCTCATCGGCACCCCTGAATACAACTACAACATTCCCGGCGGGTTGAAGAACTTCATCGATTGGGCATCACGCCCGTTCGCCAAGCACTCGTTGATCGGTCGCCGCATGGGTGTATTCGGTTGTGCTCCTGGCGAGCGCGGTGGAAAAGCCTCTGTCGAGTACTTGCGAACGATGATTCCACTGTTCGGCGCCACGTTGGTGGGGCCGGAGTTGCTGTTCCCAAAGATCAACACGCTGATTGCCGCCAATGGCACCGTCGACCCCAGTGTGATGGGGCCGCTGTCGGAGTTGGCACGCGAACTCGCCGGCTGACGTTCAGCCCGCGCGAACCTGTGGCCTGACGGTTTCTTCTGCCCGCGAACTTGCGGTTGACGACTACGACAAACTGCTGCTGAGCAAGCGCAGAAACTCGCTGCGCGTCGGCTCGTGCTCGAAGGCGCCACAGAACGCCGACGTCGTCGTCACGGAGTTCTGCTTCTCCACACCGCGCATCATCATGCACAGGTGCTTGGCTTCGATGACCACGGCAACGCCAAGCGGGCTGAGTGCCTCCTGGAATGCATCACGAATCTGGGTGGTGAGTCGCTCCTGCACCTGGAGGCGGCGTGCACACACGTCGACCACGCGAGCAACCTTCGACAACCCGGTGATGTAGCCGTTGGGGATGTACGCAACGTGCGCTTTGCCGTAGAACGGAATCATGTGGTGCTCGCAGAGGCTGTACATCTCCACATCCTTGACGATCACCATCTCCTGAACGCTCTCGGTGAAGATTGCGCCACGAATGATCTCCACGGGATCGTGCCCCTGACCTTGGGTGAGGAATTGCATCGCCTTCGCAACACGTTCCGGTGTTTTGAGGAGGCCTTCGCGTGACGAATCCTCGCCGATCAAGTCGAGGACGTCCTTGTATGCGGTCGTGAGTCCTTTGGTGGTTGCCTCGTCGTATGTTTCGATCTTCTTGTAGGCCATGACTGGTTCCTTCCTATGGATGCGTGACGATGTCGGCGGGGTACTGCACGATGTTGCGTGGTGTCTCGGCCAAAATCACGTGGACATCGAGTTGTGCGGGAATGTGCGGGCGAAGTAGCCCGTGGATCACTACGGCAATGTTCTCGGCGGTGGGGTTCACGGTCTTGAATTCCGGGACATCGACGTTGAGAAACTTGTGATCGAGACGATCGAGCACGTGTTGTTTGATGGTGGTGGAGAGCACGCCGAGATCCATCACGTAGCCCACGACAGGGTCGACCGGTCCACAGACGCGAACCGTGAGTTCGTAGTTGTGGCCATGGCCGCTCGGGTTGTTGCACTTTCCGTAGATTCGGGCGTTGTCGGCATCGCTCAGATCCGGGTTGTGGATGCGATGCGCCGCGTTGAAGTGCTCGTGTCGGTACACCGCAACACGCGGGGTGTTCGTATCCGCCATGACTACACCTCAGGCTACGAGGCGCATGTGACTACGAGACGATCTCGACGCCACCACCAGGATGTTCGATGATCCACCGACGTAGCGACGACACGGCTGCAGGAGCCGGCATCGCCAACACCCATCCCGCCCGGGCGTCATGCTTGCCTTCCGCAATCGCCGCAATCAGAGACGCCACATCGGTGGGTTGCAGTGTGGAGGAGAGTCCCTCCACTGGTGCAATTCCCTCCGGCATCAACGAACGATGCAGGGGAGTGTCGACCACGCCCGGGGCGACGGTGAACGCTCGCACGCCGTGTGGTTCGCCCTCTGCATTCGCTACCACGGTCAGCAAATGCAATGCCGACTTCGACGATGCGTAGGCAAAGAAACCTGGAAATGGATCCAGCTGTGCAAGAGAGGAGACGTTCACGATTCGAGCATCGCCATGTGCGGTCATTGCCGACCACAGGGTGTGGATTGCGGTTGCAGGTGCGAGCACGTTGATGTCGTGCATCGCTCGAAATTCCTCCGGAGTGGTGTCGGTAATGGACATCACTTTGGCAGTGCCGGCATTGTTCACCAACAAATCGATGCGTCCATGGGTATCGGCGATGTGGCGCAACACCGCGGCGAACACGGTGGTGTCGGTGACATCGCACGGATGTGGTTCGAAGCGGTCGCCGAGCGCGCGTTGTAGTGCTGCAAGTTTGTCGTCATCGCGCGCGATGCCTGCCACGGTGTGACCAGCCTTCACCAGCACTTTTGCGAGTGCTGCGCCGATTCCGGTGGACGCACCTGTGACGACGGCGAACATGGGTTCACACTATTCTTCGTGGGGAGGAGAAACCCATGGCAACGAACCCACAACAACTCGAACGCATGCGTAATGGAAGGGGTTTCATCGCCGCACTCGACCAGAGTGGTGGCAGCACACCCAAGGCGCTTTCGTTGTACGGCATTTCCGAATCCGAGTATTCGGGCGATGCGGAAATGTTCGATCTCATTCACGCCATGCGCACACGCATGATCAAGAGCCCTGCGTTCTCGGGCGATCGTGTGCTCGGCGCCATCCTGTTCGAGGGCACTATGGATCGCGATATCGACGGTGTGGGCAGCGCGCAATATCTCTGGGAGAAGAAGCAGGTGATTCCCTTCCTCAAGGTGGACAAGGGTCTCGCCGACGAGAGCAATGGCGTGCAGGTGATGAAGCCGATGCCCGAGCTCGACGCCTTGCTCACTCGTGCCGTTGCCAAGGGAATTTTCGGCACCAAGATGCGTTCGGTCATCAAACTGGCGAATCGTGATGGCATTGCAGCCGTCGTCGCGCAACAGTTTGCGGTAGGTCGCCAAATCATCGCGCACGGTTTGGTGCCGATCATCGAACCCGAGGTGGACATCAAGAGCCCGCAGAAAGCCGAAGCCGAAACGATGCTTCGCGATGCCATCGCAGCAGAACTCGACCAACAACCCTCGTCGCAGCCGGTGATGCTCAAGCTCACGCTGCCCAACACCGCCAACTATTACGCGAATCTCATCGCGCACCCGAGTGTGTTGCGCGTTGTTGCGTTGTCTGGTGGCTATTCGAGAAATGATGCGAATCAAAAGCTGAGTGAGAACCACGGCATGATCGCCAGCTTCTCGCGCGCCCTCACCGAAGGGTTGTCGGCGAAACAAGCCGATGCCGAGTTCAACGCGATGTTGGATGCCACCATCGCCGGTATCTACGCTGCGTCGATCACCTGACGCACGGCTTCCTCTTGCGTCGATCCTCTCTCGTCATCGATTCCGATGGCACCGTCGTGTTGCAGTTGTCTGGCGCCGCGCGTTGGCTCGGAGTGCATATTGGGCGAACTCGAGAGTTCACGCCGGGGGAGATCGTCGGTATCTGGCGAAGCGACTCGCTGACGGTGGGGCGGCGACTGCGCTGGAAGATCGCAGGAACCGCACTCTCGCGACAGCGAGCCATGGGTTGGTTCAGCTGGAAAGGTCACCGCGGTCGATGGGCATGGGTGTGGCTCACTCCCGGTCGCGACGTCATCGTGATCGAAACGCGTCGTCACCGACCAGCGCTGTTGGTGGTTCCCGCCAACTGGCTGACTTCGCGAGGTATCCCTATCACCGAATGGAATGTTTGCTAGGCACGAAGTATGAAACCCGTCAAAATCCTCCAATTCACCACGCTGCTCGCAGCAGCAGCCAGCCTTGTCCTGAGTGTTTGGCTTTTCTTCGCCAACGAGGGAACGATGGACGACAAGCTCAACGGCATCTTCGTCGGCACCTGGGTGCCGTCGATTCTGGCGCTCGGCGCGTTCCTCGTGGCCTCACAGCGCAACAGGAACTGACATGAGTCAGGGGGCGCTCTTTGGCTTCGGTTGTGTCATCTCCTTCATCGTCCTCACTGGTGCGTTCCTGTTCGCGATGATGTCGGTTCGCGAAGCTGCCGATCGCGACCGCGACGTTACAAGCTGAAACGGGCACTGATGGGGAAGTGCCAACGGCACCTCCATGTGGAGCGGGTGACGGGAATCGAACCCGCATAGCCAGCTTGGAAGGCTGGAACTCTAGCCATTGAGCTACACCCGCAGGATGACGCGTCGCCGCGACACCACAAACGCGATGCCACACTGCGGTGGCATCGACTTCAATTGTACTTAGAGCTGCAGGCTCTTGATCTCCAAGAACTCCTCGAAGCCGTACTCGCCGTACTCGCGACCATTGCCCGACTGCTTGTAGCCGCCGAACGGCGCATTCGGATTGAAGGCGCCGCCGTTGACTTCTACTTGGCCCGTGCGCATCCGCTTGGCAACCGCGGTGGCCTTGTCCTTGTCGGCCAGCCACACTCCGCCCGCCAAGCCGTAGTCGGTTGCGTTGGCGATACGAACCGCATCGTCGATGTCGTTGTAGGCGATGATGCTGAGCACCGGACCAAAGATCTCCTCTTTGGCGATGGTCATGTCGGTGGTTACCTGGGAGAACACGGTGGGCTTCACGTAGTAGCCCTTCGCAACGCCTTCCGGCACTCCGACTCCACCAACGAGCAACTTGGCACCTTCGTCGATGCCTTTCTGGATGTAACTGTTCACTCGGTCGCGCTGTGCAGCCGAGGCGAGCGGTCCGAGGTTGGTGCCCTCGGCGAACGGATCTCCGACCTTCATCTTCGAAGCGGCAGCGGCTGCGTGTTGTTCGGCCTCCGCAAGGCGTGACTTCGGCACCAACATACGAGTGAGCGCCGAGCAGGTCTGACCGCTGTTCAAGAAGGCCTTGCCCACACCCGACATCACGGCCTTGGCAAAGGTGGCTTCATCGAGGTCTTCGCCGATGATGTTGGCCGACTTGCCACCGAGTTCCAGCGCAACTCGTTTGATGCTCTCCGCGCCAACTTGCATCACTCGCTTGCCGGCGCGAGTACTGCCGGTGAACGACACCATGTCAATCAGCGGATGTGCGGCGATTGCCTCGCCAACCACGGAACCGACGCCAGTGACCATGTTGAACACGCCGGCAGGCAAGCCGACTTCGTCGATGATCTCGGCAAGCATGAATGCATCGAGTGGCGCAACTTCGCTTGGCTTCAACACCACGGTGCAACCAGCGGCCATGGCGAATGCCACTTTGGCGGCAATCTGATGCAGCGGATAGTTCCATGGCGTGATGCAGCCGACGACACCGATCGGCTCACGTACGACGAGTGAGCTGCCAACTTCCTTGCTGTACGAATACTTCTCGGCGATTGCTGCAGCCTGCTTGAACGAGTTGATGGGCAAACCAACTTGAACGAGTTGGCTCAACATCTTCACCATGCCGGTTTCGCGCGAAATGGCGGTGGCAATCTCGTCCATGCGACCCGCGAGTCCATCGCCGATGCGGCTGATGTACTTGGCGCGTTCCTGTACATCGAGCGCGGCCCACGACTCGAATGCGGCGTGGGCCGCCTTGGCGGCTGCGTCCACATCGGCCGCGGTGCCTGCAGGGATGGTGGCCATCACGGATTCGTCCGTGGAGTCGAACACCTGGATGGTGTCGCTGCTGGAAGATGCCACCCATTTGCCGTTGATGAAGAACTTTTGGTAATTGGTCATACCGACATACTGCCAGCAGATGCCCTCAGTAACCTTGCTCGTAGAAATCATTTCTTAGTCCAGAAGAAGGTCGTCGTACAGTTGTCCGGTCAGAAAGAAATCTCGGCGAATCGTCGAATTGGGGCATTGATGCTCGTCCTGGCCAGCGTTGGCGGTGCCTGTGCGGGCTCCGACGAGGAAATTGGTATCTCGGCCGACAATTGTTCCGTTACGCAGCCGATCGAAGGTCGCGCGTTGCGAGTGGTCACCACCGTGGCACCCATCACCAGCTTGGTCGCTCAGGTGGCGGGAGACGTCGGAACACAAATCGTTGGGTTGGTTCCTGAGGGCACGAATTCACACACCTTCGAGCCGCCCCCAAGTGCAGCTGCAGTGTTGGAACAAGCCGATGTGGTGTTCATGAACGGTTTGGTGTTGGAGGAGCCCACGAAGGACCTCGCGCTCAGCAACGTTGGTGACGCTGCAGTCATCTGCGAACTCGGCACGGCAATCTTGCCGAAAGAGGAGTGGATCTACGACTTCTCCTTTCCCGAAGAAGGCGGAAAGCCGAATCCTCACTTGTGGACCAATCCGCCAATGGCGCGCAGTTACGCCGACATCGTGCGTGGCATTTTGAGCGAGCTCGACCCAACGCACGCCGACACCTACTCTGCAAACTTCGACCTCCTCGCCGCGCAAATAGATGAGTTGGATGCCGCGATGTCGATATCGACGAAATCAATACCAGAAGACAAACGTTTGTTGCTCACGTACCACGATGCCTATGCGTACTTTGCCAAGCACTACGACTGGACCGTCGTCGGCGCAATTCAGCCATCATCGTTCGATGAGCCGACGCCCAAGGATGTTGCCATTCTCGTCGACCAGATTCGCGAGCAGGAAGTTCCTGCGATCTTCGGCAGCGAGGTGTTTCCATCACCCGTGCTCGAGCAGATCGGAGCAGAAACCGGCACCCGCTACATCGACGTCTTGCGTGACGACGACCTGCCGGGGGATTCGGGTGACCCCGACCACTCGTGGCAGGGATTGATGCGATTCAATTTCGTCACCATGGTGGAGGCACTCGGCGGTGATGCGAGTGCATTGCGGCAGCTCAACATGTCGCCGTCGGTGACGGATCGGGCCGAGTACACGAAGTGAACGACAACATTCTCCTGCGCTGTGATGCGCTCACCGTCGCCTACGGTGCCAGCATCGCGTTGGAGAACGTCACCATGCACGTTCGCCGCGGTGAATTCGTCGGAGTCGTCGGCCCGTCAGGCTCGGGCAAAACGTCGCTTCTACGTGCACTGACCGGCACCGTTCGCGCAGCTCGCGGAAGTGTGGAACTTGCAAACGGGATACGGCTCGGTTATGTGCCCCAAGTGGAGTCGGTGGACTGGAACTTTCCCATCACGGTTCGCGAAGTGTTGGCAATGACGCGAACGAAACGACGATGGCCCACCATCACCAAAGAGGAGCGAGCAGAAGCCACCGCAGTGCTCGCCGATCTTGGTCTCGCGGGTCTCGAGGATCGCCATATTCGTGAGTTGAGCGGCGGCCAGCAACAACGGGTGTTCGTGGCCCGAGCGATGTTCGCCAAACCCGATGTGCTCGTGCTCGACGAACCAACGTCCGGCGTCGATGTGCGCACGCGACACGAGATCCTGCATCTCCTGCGCGACCTTCACTCCAAGGGCAGCACGATTCTGCTCACCACTCACGACCTCAACGGCCTCGCCTCACATTTGCCACGTTTGGTGTGCATCAATCGAGAGGTGGTGGCGGATGGCTCACCACGCGAGACGCTGATTCCCGAAGTGCTCGAGCGAACCTACGGCGCGCCACTGCACGTGTTGGAACATGGTGGCATGCCAATCGTGCTCGATCACGACTACGAGTCGTCGGAGTCGCTGCGCGATGCCGAGCGAGACCTTCGTCGAATCCGAGGAACGTCGTTGTGATCCTTGCCCTCGATCTTCTCGCGCCGTACGATTTCGCCTTCTTCCAGCGCGGCATGGTGGCGGCCACATTGGCGGGTGCTCTGTGCGGCGTACTCGGAGTCTTCGTGGTGCTCCGCGGCATGAGCTACATCGGCCACGGGCTTTCGCATGCGGTCTTCGGTGGTGCGGCCGCCTCGGCGGTGATGTCGATCAATTTCTTCGTTGGCGCCGGCATCTGGGGAGTCGTCTCGGGAGTGCTGATCGGTCGAATCGCGCGACAAAAAATCCTCGGGGCCGATGCCGCAATTGGAATCGTTACCACCGCCAGCTTCGCTGGCGGCATCGCACTGTTGAATCGATACGGCCAGGCACGCAAGAGCATCGAGGCGGTGCTGTTCGGAAGCGTCTTGGGAGTGTCATGGGTGGACATCATCGCCATTACGGCGGTCACGCTCGCAGTCTTCGCAGTGGTCCTGCTGGCATATCGATCATTGCTGTACGCCACGTTCGACCCTCAAGTGGCAGCGGTGTCAGGGGAGCGAGTTGCTTTCATCGAAGTGATGTTGATGGTGATGCTGTCCGTCACCATCCTGGTGACCATGCGCGTCATCGGCACGTTGTTGATCTCGGCACTACTGGTAATTCCGGCTGCCACGGCAAGGATGATCACCAATTCGTTCGGACGCATGCTGCTGCTTTCGCCGGTATTCGGCGCTCTGAGTTGCTTGGTCGGAATGAACCTCTCGTATCACCTCGACACGAGCGCTGGAGCAACCATCATTCTCGTTGCTGCCGCAGGTTTCACCACCACGTATCTGCTTGCGGGTCGTCGTGCGCGACTCCGAGTGGCGTCATTGCATCACATCTAGCTGTTGTTGTCTGTCGACGTGGTGTTTCGTCACTGGGAGCGCAGCACCCACTCGACTCCATCCTTGGTATCACGAACCTCGATACCGGCCGCCAACAACTGATCACGAACCAGGTCGGAGAGATCGAAACGCTTCTCTGCGCGCACTACCGCGCGTACGGCGAGGAATCCATTGACGAATGGCTCCGCTACCGTCCGCGGGTCGCGAAGTCCGCCAGTGGCGACTTCGCCGAGTTTGGAGATCATGAGTCGCAAGGTGGCAATGGCATGATCCCGATCGGGCCCCTGCAAAGTGTCGGCTGACCACCCACGAATCTCGGACTCCAGAGCAAGTACCGCGCCAACCGCCGCGTCGGCATCCATCCGGCTGATTGCGGCATCGAACGTCGCACGATGCAGGTCGACGGCGGCACCAAGTGACGTCGGCTGTGCTGCAACCGCGACGTCTCCACGAATGTCGGCGGCGTCCTGTTGAGCGACTGATGTTGGTGGCTGCGCCGTGTGCGACCAGGACGGGCGTTGAAGTTCGGCCAGCGGAATGCTGTCGCCCTTGGCGAACGTTTTCTGTTGACCCTTCCTGCGAAGGGTGACGGTGGAGTTGCCGACGACTTCGGCGACTTCGCGATCGAGATCAATCACCAGTCCGGTGTGTTCGTCGATGCCGATGATGAACTCGTCATCGTCGAAGTGCTCCTCGAGAATTTGCAATCGGCGCTCGCCGAGATAGCAGAATCGCGTGTCGTGGTGCCCGCCCTCGGCGTTGTCGTAGTGGGGAATCACCGTTGCGCGAATGCCAAACTCACCGAGCACATCCAAACCCTCGAGCCAATACGGATCGACTCCCGCCTTGTAGATCTCGTAAACGGGCACGGTTCGTCGGCCGAGTGTGAGTGCAGCTGCGGAGGCAAAGGTAACCACTCCGCCGTTGGTGAGTTTGCGAATCAGCATCGAGCGCAACGGCGTGTTGCTCCATTGGCGTAATGAATACGTCGGGGATCCCGGGCCGGCAAAGACGTAGTTCGCATCGTCGATCATTCGCAGACCCTTCTCGATAGCGACTGCGTCGACTGCATCACCGACGGCATTGGACTGCATTCGGGTGAGGCCTGCAATCCGCAGATCCACATTGACGCTGGTGGCGAAGTAGTCGACTGCCCGCTGCGCAAGTTCTGGCGCATTCTCCTGGAATCCGTACGGCGTGTCGAGTACCACTGCGCTAACGGGAGAAGGAAGCAGCGAGGTGAGTCGGCGATGCGTGGACACCATCGTCGGGGCGGTTTCACCCGAGCCCATGATGGTGAGAATTCGTGGCATGGTCACGCGAAGAACCCATCCTCGATGTACTTATGCAGCGTCATTGCCCACTTGTCGGGAAACTGGGCATGCACATCGTGGTGCGCGGGCGAAAACCACTCGACTCGCACGTGATCATTCTGGCTCATGGCGTGCGAATACTCCTGTCGTTTCAGTGATGACCACGCGTCACCCGAATCGGCAGGGGTGAACAGCACGGGGCGACGAAGCTTTGGGAGAAGTTCTTGCGGGCGGTGGCTCCAAAGGCCGCGAAGTATTTCCATGTGTCGATCGAAGGTGAGCCACGGGCTGATCGTTCCATCGTCGTGGTGTTGCATGTTGGCGAGCGTTCCGGCGATGGCAGTTTCCGGCCAGTCGACGTAACCACTGCGGATCATGCGTTCGAAGTCG
>JBBANV010000024.1:0-2275 GCA_040401775.1 Ilumatobacteraceae bacterium | reverse complement strand
TTGCTGCTTTGTCCGTGACCGCGTTGATCGAGCGCAATCACGTGGTAGCCGAGTCGAGCAAGTTCGTTGGCGGCGCCTTCCCATAATCGTGAGTTCGACGCAAGTCCATGCACCAGCACTACCGAGGGACGCTTGTTGGGTGACGACCATTCCCGTATCGCGAGTTGGAGATGTCCAACCTGCACGTGCCGATGAGTCATGATGATGTCTCAGTCACCATACCCGTGGCAATAGCGTGGAGGTATGTCCGATGACATTCTTGACGTCGATTTGCTTGCTTTCGAGCGGGGAAGCGACGCCCAGCGCAAAGCTGTCATCGACGGCGTGATGCGCAGCTTGGCTACCGGTTTCGTGTACACCAGTCACGACCTCTCGGAGGACATGCTCGACACCACCTATTCGATGTTGTTCGAATTCTTCAACAAGCCGCTGGAAGAGAAGCGTCGGTACATCGCCGCCGGCGCCAATGGTCAAACCGGGTACACCGATGTGTTGGTGGAAACGGCGGAAGTCAGCGACAAGCCCGACTGGAAAGAGATGCTCAACTGGGGCAAACAAATGGAGCCCGGGCATCCGATGCGCCGGAAGTTCCCGCAGGCGTATCCCGATCAGGTGTTACCCGAGGCATCGGTGCCGGGCATCAGCAAGGTGTTGTATGCGTTCCACGATGCGATGATCGATTTGCAAACTCGCTTCCTACGAATCATCGCCGTGGGACTCGGATGTAAGGACACGTTCTTCGACGAGATGGTCGACAACGGATGTGCTCTGAATCGTGCAATTCGTTATCCGAGCATGAAGCAAGTGCCCGGTGAAGGGCATGTGTGGGCGGCGGAACATGGTGACATCAACTTGATCACCGCACTGCCACGTGCAACGGCCAAAGGATTGCAGGTGAAGCACGGTGGAAAGTGGATCGATGCCGTACCGCCGGCGGGACACGTGATTTTGAACACCGGAATCATGTTGGAGCGACTCACCAACGGTGTGATTCCCATCGGCTGGCACCGTGTGGTTGCCGACCCGGATTTCGACGGTGAGCGCTACAGCATCGTCCAGTTCTGCCACCCGCGACCATCCACGTTGTTGGCGCCATTGCCCACCTGCGTGACAAAGGACAATCCGCTGCGCTATCCGACGGTCACCGCGGGAGATGCGCTGGATGAAGTGATCTATCGCATCAACTTGGTGGAGGATGCGCGCCGCGTCACCAGCTGAGTGCTCTTAGTCTGAATGTCATGAATATCGGCGTACTGACTGGCGGCGGTGACTGTCCTGGTCTGAATGCGGTGATTCGTGCCATCGTGCGCAAGGCGCACGGAGTGGGTGGGCATCGTGTCCTCGGCTTCTATGACGCGTGGGATGGTCTGTTGGAGAAGCGCTACGAAGTGCTTGATGTCAGCAAAGTGCGGGGCATCCTGCCCAAAGGCGGCACGATCCTCGGTACGCGACGGGGGAGTCCGTTCGATTACCCCGACGGAGTGGAACGCACCAAGCAGGTGTTTGCGGAGCTTGAACTCGACGCCCTGGTGGTGATTGGCGGCAACGGCTCGCTCACCGTCGCATCGATGTTGGCCGATGACCACGGTTTGCCCATCGTCGGCGTACCGAAGACCATCGACAACGACGTGGTCGGCACCGACGCCACCTTCGGGTTCCAGACCGCGGTGCAGATCGCCACGGATGCAATCGATCGTCTGCACACCACCGCAGAAAGTCACGACCGTGTGATGGTGGTGGAAGTGATGGGTCGCGATGCGGGATGGATCGCGCTTCACGCGGGACTCGCCGGCGGAGCAACCGCCATCCTGGTGCCAGAGGTTCCGTTCGACACTCGTGAAGTTGCCACCATCGTGTCCAAGCGTCACGAACGTGGTCGCTATGCGTCACTCGTGGTAGTTGCAGAGGGCGCCAAGCCCAAACCGGGAACACTCGACATTCCCGAGCCCGCACTCGATAAGTACGGTCGCGAGATGCACGGCAGCATCAGCCAAGTGATCGCCCCGGCACTCTCGAAGTTGACGGGTTATGAATCGCGGGTCGTGCAATTGGGACACGTGCAACGTGGCGGTACGCCCACTGCCTACGACCGCGTCTTGTCCTCGCGATTCGGGTTGGCGGCGGTTGATGCCGTTTACGCAAAGGCGTTCGGACAGATGGTCGTGCTGAGCTGCGGGCGAATCGAGCGAGTCTCCATGCAGGTCACGCGTGGACAGACGCGAACGATCGACCTCGACCTCTTCAACGACGTCGCTGCCGCCTTCTTCGGCTGATC